>NZ_LOVS01000126.1:0-11853 GCF_001523835.1 Burkholderia sp. ABCPW 14
CTCACCCTCTTTGGCCGGTCCTGACCAGCATGCCGGGAGTCGGCGTCAGGACCGCCGCCAGACTCCTGACCGAAGTCGCCCATAAAGCCTTCGCTTCGGCTGCTCATCTGGCGGCCTACGCTGGCCTCGCGCCGGTCACCCGGCGCTCAGGCTCGTCGATCCGTGGCGAGCACCCGTCCAGACGGGGCAACAAGGTGCTCAAGCGCGCCTTGTTCCTCTCCGCCTTCGCGGCCTTACGAGACCCAGTCTCACGGGCCTATTACTCGCGCAAGATCCAGCAAGGCAAGCGCCACAACCAAGCGCTCATCGCACTGGCTCGGCGACGCTGCGACGTCCTGTTCGCCATGCTGCGCGACGGCACCATTTACCAACCCAAGTCGGCCCCTAACGCTTGACGAACAACATAGGGGCACTCCCCCCTCGCGATACGCGCCTCGCGTTCTTCGACGCATGCCTGCGCATCAGCCAACGGGCGACGTCAGTGGAATCGACATCTCGTGCCTGAGCGAACTCTCGGGATCGATGGCCCGTTTCGTCGCGATCGACGCACCGTCCCGTCGCCGTCATGGCACGCGAGCCATCGCGGATTCACACACGCCCGATTGTTTTCCAGATATTTCATGTCGATATCCGGGCAATGGACGTAGCAGCGCTTCGTAGCGGCCGCGCGCGTCGCTATACGGCTTGCCGCCTTGAGCCGCACGCACGGCGGCGAACGGTTCGCGCATCCAGCCGATGTGGAACGCGTCGTCGGCCGCGTTCATCCTGCAGGTTGATACTGCGACTTCAACAGCGATCGCCGCTCGTAGACCGACGTCGAATTCGCGCGCGCGTCGTTCGCGTTGACGCAGCCGCCGTACGAATCGATCTGCACGTGCGTTTGCGTAAGACGCGAATCGCTCGCCGTGTTCGGATAGGTCACGATGCAGCAATCGAACGTGTCGGACGACATCGCGCAGTTGGCGAGGCTCCGTTCACCGCGCTCAACACGCTGGTGGCGATGATGAACGTGAGCATCGGGTACCTGACGCAGCCGTTCGGCAGCGCCGACATGCTCGAGACCAACAAGGGTTAAACGCCGCACGGGGGGGGCCAAAAAATGGAGCGGAACGCGCCGATCGACCGCCTCGGCGAGCTGACCGGTGCGCTCGACGAGCACGGGGTCGCGATGGTCGATCGAGACAAAGCCGCACGCGTCGCCGATGAACGCGCGCTGCTCGTGATGTCGCGCGGCGCGGACAGGACGCCGGACGTCCTCGCGGTCGTCCCGCGCATCGAGGCCAGCAACGCGGCGATCCGGCCCCGCGAGCACGCCCGCAGGGGCCGCCGCAATTGGTCAAATTGGCCGTCGTTTTGGCATCACCTCGCCGCTTCGGCGTCCAGGGACGCCACCCATAATGGCTCGGACTGACTCGCCTCGACCATCATGATGCCCCTGTCCAAACCGATCGCCACCGACACACTCACGCCCGAACAGCAGTTCGAGCAGGATATCGCGCTGATCATGCAAAGCGCACTCGAACGCCACCACAAGGGCGAGCACGACGACGCGCAGGCGCTGTACGAAACGATCATCGGCGCGAAGGCCGATCATGCCGACGCGAACTACAATCTCGCGGTGCTGAAAGTGCAGACCGGGCGTCCACAGGAAGCGGTGCCGCACTTCGAGATCGCGCTCGGCGCGAATCCGAACAGCGGCCAATACTGGGTCAGCTACATCAACGCGCTGTACGTAAGCGGGCTCACGCCGGCCGCGTGGGTCGCGGTGGAGCTCGCGCAGCAGCGCGGCGTCCGGGGCCTGGCGCTCGACGGCCTGATCGCGCAGATGGCCACGCCGCAGATCACGCTGGCGACCGCCACGGCGGCCGGTCCGGCAGGCGCGATCAACCTCACGCTGGGCGATGCCACGCCGGACGCCACGGTCGCCCCCAACGCGGTTCCCGCCGATGCGCGCAAGGCGGACCGGCCGAGGCTGGCGAAGCATGCCGCGCTGTTCAACAAGGAACAGCTCAACAAAGCGATCGCGTATGCGCGCGAGCTAGTCGAGGCCTTCCCTTACGACGGCGCATGTTGGCGCGCGCTGGCCGTGTCGCTGTACCGGGCGCGCCAGCTCGACGACACGATCGTATCGGCGTTCCGCGCGCTCGACCTCCTGCCCGACGATTTGGTGACGCGCATATTGCTCGTCGACGCACTGCGGATAACGAGACGCCTGCCCGAAGCCGAAACGCAGTCCCGCCGGCTCATCGAGATGAAGCCGGACAACGCCGAGGCCCACCGGATGCTCAGCCTCGTGCTGCACGCGCAGCACCGCTATCAGGAAGCGGTAGCCGTTTGCCGCCGCGCGGTCGCGCTGGCGCCGAACGCCGCACCGGCCAACGGCGCACTCGGCGTCATCCTGCTCGAACAAGGCAATGTGCACGAGGCGATCCGCTGGCTGCGCCGCGCGATCGAGATCGATCCGACCGACAGCGTCACGCACAGCAGCATGCTGTTCGCGCTGATCCACGACGACACGATCGATCCCGCGCGGCTCCTCGAAGAGCATCGCGCGTTCGGCCGGCGGCACGAAGCGCGTGTGTCGGTGAAGCCGCATGCGAATTCGCGCGATCCGGCGCGCCAGCTCAAGATCGGCATCATCTCGGGCGACCTGTTGGCCCACGCGGTCGCCGCGTACTTGCAGCCCGTCATCGACTATCTGGCCGGCGACCAGAGCCTGTCGCTGCGCATCTACTCCAACCATCTGATCGAGGATCACATCACCGCGCAGCTTCGCGAGAAGGTGCGGGCGTGGGACAACGTGACGAACGTCAGCGACGTCGACCTGATCGAGAAGGTCCGCCGCGACCAGATCGACATCCTGATCGATCTGTCCGGCCACACGGGCCGCAACCGCCTCGTCGCGCTCGCGCACAAGCCCGCACCGATCCAGGCGTCGTGGATCGGCTACCCGGCCACGACGGGGCTCAAGGCAATCGACTATTACCTGAGCGACAGCGTCATCACGCCGCCGGGCGAAATGGACGACCAGTTCACCGAGAAGATCGTGCGGATGCCGGCGCTCGCGCCGTACCTGCCGCCGCCGGACTGCCCGCCCATCAACGGCTTGCCGGCGCTGCGCAACGGCTACGTCACATACGGCAGCTTCAACCGTCTCAACAAGCTGCGGCAAAACGTGATCGCGCTGTGGGCGGAAGTCTTGCGCGCGACTCCGAGCGCGAGGATGGTAATCGGTGCGATCGAACAGGAAAGCGACCGCGAGACGATGGTCGAATGGTTCGTCGCCGAAGGCATCGACCCGCACCGCCTGACGTTCCAGCCGCGCGCGACCATGCCCGTGTATCTGCAGCAGCATCATCACGTCGACATCTGCCTGG
This sequence comes from Burkholderia sp. ABCPW 14, assembly GCF_001523835.1. NCBI lineage: Bacteria > Pseudomonadati > Pseudomonadota > Betaproteobacteria > Burkholderiales > Burkholderiaceae > Burkholderia > Burkholderia sp. ABCPW 14. The sequence continues at coordinate 3,378 of NZ_LOVS01000126.1, forward strand.
ACGCCTTTCCGTACGCCGGTTCGACGACGACGCTCAACGCGCTGTGGATGGGTGTGCCAACCGTCACGCTGTCCGGCAAGTCGATCCCGAATCGCGGTTCGGCGAGCTGGCTGAACCACGTCGGACTGACGGAATACATCGCGCACGACAAGGAATCCTTCGTGCGCGCGAGCATCGCCGCCGCGCAAGATCTCGACGTGCTGAGCCGGCTGAGGCTCGGCATGCGCGAACGCTGTCTCGCCTCGGCACCGTTCCAGCCGAACACCGTCGCGCGGGGCCTGTCGGCGGCACTGCGGATGATGTGGCAGCGCTGGTGCGAAGGCCTCTCGCCGGCCGCCTTCGAGGTCGAACTCGACCTGCCGGCGACCGACACCACCGCATCGTCTGTGTGATCGATTCGAAAAGCAACGTACCGCGAGAACACATCATGGACAAGCTCATACCCGTCACACAGCCGTACATGCCGCCGCTCGACGAATTCCTGCCGTACCTGGAGAAAATCTGGGAGAGCAAGATCGTCACGAACGGCGGCGCCTTCCACGCCGAACTGGAACGCTCGCTGTGTGACTACCTCGGCGTCGAGTACATCTCGCTGTTCTCGAACGCGACGCTCGCGCTGATCACCGCGCTGCAGGCGATGAAGATCACCGGCGAAGTCATCACGACGCCGTTCAGCTTCGTCGCGACGACACACGCGCTGCACTGGAACGGCATCCGTCCGGTGTTCGTCGACATCGACCCTCACAGCATGAACATCGACGTCGCGAAGATCGAAGCGGCGATCACGCCGCAGACGACGGCGCTCCTCCCCGTGCACGTCTATGGCTATCCTTGCGACGTCGACGCGATCGAGCGGATCGCCGACATCTACGGCCTGCGCGTGCTGTACGACGCGGCGCACGCGTTCGGCGTGCGCATCAACGGACGGTCGGTGCTCGAAGCCGGCGACATGTCGGTGCTCAGCTTCCACGGCACGAAGATCTTCAACACGTTCGAAGGCGGCGCGATCATCAGCCGCGACGCGAAGACGAAGCGCCGCATCGATCACCTGAAGAATTTCGGCTTCGTCGACGAAGTGACGGTGATCGGTCCCGGCATCAATGGCAAGATGAATGAAGTGCAAGCGGCGTTCGGACTGCTTCAGCTTCGTCACTTCGACCAGATCGCGAGCGCGCGCCAGCGCGTCGACGCACGCTATCGCGACGCGCTGAAGTACGTCACCGGGCTTATGCTGCCGCCGGTGCCCGAGCACGGCACGCCCAACCATTCGTATTTTCCGGTGCGCATCACGCGCGACTTTCCAGTCACGCGCGACGCGCTCTACGACGCGCTGCGCGCGCGCAACGTCGCGGCACGCCGATACTTCTACCCGCTGATCAGCGAGTTTCCAACGTATCGCGGCCTGCCGTCGGCATCGGTAGCGAACCTGCCGGTCGCGACGGACATCGCGCGCCAGGTGCTTTGCCTGCCGATCTATCCGGCGCTCTCGGCAAGCGACCAGGATCGGATCATCGACATCGTCCTCGCCGAGGCCGGACGGAAGCAACATGCAAGCTGACCGCCGGCTTGCGATCATGCAGCCGTACTTCTTTCCATACGTCGGTTATTTCCAGCTGATGGCCAGCGTGGACGCGTTCGTCGTCTACGACGACGTCGCGTTCATCAATCGCGGCTGGATCAATCGCAACCGGATCAACGTCAACGGCGAGCCGCACATGATCACCGTGCCGCTGCAGCGCGCGAGCCAGAACCGCCGGATCTGCGACATCGACGTCGCACCCGATGCCGCGTGGCGGGCGAAACTGCTGCGCACGATCCACCAGAACTACGCGCGCGCGCCGCAATTCGCGCGGGTATTCCCGATGATCGAGCGCGTGATGCTACATGATGCCGCCAATCTCGCCGATTTCCTGCTGCATGGGCTGACGGTGTTGCGCGACCACCTTCGGTTGAAGACGGAAATCGTCGCGACGTCGCGCCGCTACGGCAACGCGGAGCTGAAAGCGCAGGCGCGGATCATCGACATCGCGCTCAAGGAACGCGCCGGCACATACGTCAATGCGGCGGGCGGCCAGGAACTCTACAACGTCGACGACTTCGCCGCCGCGGGTCTGCAGCTCACGTTCCTCACGCCGGAGCTGACACCCTATGCCCCGGTGCGCGGCGCATTCGTCCCCGCCCTTTCGATCATCGACGTCCTGATGTGCAACGACGACGCATCGGTCGATCACCTGCTTGGATGCGCGACGCTGTCATGAACGACACCTACCATTCCATCATCCGCCACTACGAGAGCTGCCTCGAGCGCTTCGGCGACACCCATCGCGGCGTCGACTGGCCCAATGCGGACGACGCGGCCAAGCGCTACCGGGTGATGCTCGATCTGGTCCGGTCCGACGCGGCACCCGCGACGCTGCTCGACTTCGGCTGCGGCGCATCGCATCTGTATCAATACATGCTCGACAATGGCATCGACGGACTCCGCTATGCGGGCCTCGATGCGTCGCGGGCCTTCTGCGCGCTTTCGCAGAGCAAGTATCCGCACAACGAATACCTGTGCGTCGACGCGCTCGCGGAACCGGAGCGCGTCGGCAAATTCGACTACATCGTGATGAACGGCGTGTTCACCGAGAAGCGCGAGCTGTCGTTCGACGACATGTTCGACTACTTCGCGCGCGTGCTGAAGATCGTGTTCGCAAAGGCGCGCAAGGGCATCGCGTTCAACGTGATGTCGAAGGAAGTCGACTGGGAGCGCGACGATCTGTTTCACGTGCCCGTCACGCAGCTGACGCATTTCCTCACGAAGGAACTGTCGCGGCACTATGTCGTGCGGCACGACTATGGGCTGTATGAGTACACGACTTACGTGTACAAGGAGCACAACTAATGGCAAACGTCGTTCTGTTCGGCTTGCAGGATTACGCGGAACTCGCGCACTACTACCTGGAGCACGACTCGCCGCACAAAGTTGTCGCGTTCTGCGTCGACCGGCAATACGTCCCCGACGGCGGGACGTTCAAGGGCGTACCCGTCGTCGCGTTCGAGGACGTCGCAAACACGCATCCGCCCGGCGACTTCAGCTTCTTCGCGCCGATGTCGCCGAAGCACATGAATCGCGATCGCGAGCGGATCTTCAACGGGATCAAGGCGCGCGGCTACACGCTGATCAGCTACGTCAGCTCGAAGGCGGTGCGGTTCGACAACGAGATCGGCGAGAACTGCTTCATCCTCGAGGACAACACGCTGCAGCCATTCACCCGGATCGGCAATAACGTCGTGCTGTGGAGCGGCAACCACATTGGGCACCACGGGCGCATCGGCGATCACGTGACGATGACCTCGCACGTCGTGATGTCCGGCCATTGCGACATCGGCGCGTACAGCTTCGTCGGCGTCAACGCAACGCTGCGCGATGGCGTGACGATCGGCGAAGGCACGTTCGTCGCGATGGCATCGGCGATCACGAAGAACACCGAACCGTGGTCGGTCTATCGCGGCAATCCGGCGGCCAAGCTGGCGATGCCGAGCACTGAAATCAAGTTCTAGGACAGCCGAGATGCCGGGTATTCGCTGGGAAAAACGCGGGCTCGTCTACACGGTAGACGCGCGGCTGCCCTGGGCGACATCGCATGCGCAGATTCCCACCGCCGCCGGCGTGAAGGGCGACGCGCTGCGTCTGCTCTTCAGTAGCCGTGACGCCAACAACCGCAGCGGAATCGCGCGGCTCGACGTCCATGCGGACAACCCGTCCCAGGTCCTCGACGTGAAAGCCGATCCGGTGTTGCCGCCCGGCTCGCTGGGCGCATTCGACGACTGCGGGATGATGCCGTCGTCGGTCGTCGAGCGCGACGGCGTGCATTACCTGTACTACATCGGCTGGAACGTGCGTAACACGATTCCGTACCACAACGCGGTCGGGCTCGCGATCAGCGAGGACGGCGGCGAAATGTACCGACGCCTGTTCGAAGGACCGGTGATGGATCGCACGGCCGAGGAGCCGCATTTCTGCGGCACCACGTGCGTGCGGATCGAGAACGGGATTTGGCGCAACTGGTATCTCGCCTGCACCGGCTGGCGCATCGTCGCCGGCAAACCCGAGCCGCGCTATCACCTGAAATACGCGGAATCGCGCGACGGCATCCACTGGGAGCGCGCGGGACAGATCGCCATCGACTACCTGAACGACGACGAAGGCGGCCTCGCCAGGGCGTCGGTGCACCACGACGGCAGCCGCTACCGGATGTGGTTCTGCAAGCGCAGCCACACCGCGTATCGCGAGAACTCGTCGGTGAGCTACCGGATGGGCTACGCGGAGTCAGCCGATGGGATCGTCTGGGACAGAATGGACAAAGAAGCGGGGCTCGACGTTTCCGCGACCGGGTGGGACGCGTTCATGGTCGCTTATCCGGAAGTCGTGGAAATCGGCGATCGGCTATACCTTTTCTATAACGGCAACGGTTTTGGTGCGACGGGTTTCGGCTATGCCGAAGCGGCGTGCCGCGCCGGTTCGAGGTAGAACGCAATGCGAGTGGCGCACGAGATTTCAAGGCGCTCGGCCATCTGGTCGTCGCGGCCGAGCCGCTGCAGGCGCTGATGGGCGCCGTACGGACGAAGTTTCACGAGCGATGCCTCGCGCGGTTCGGCGAGAACCCGGCGCGCAACCGCAACATCATCAAGTTGCTCGCCGAAGACGTGGATGTGAAACGCTTCTTCTGTTCGCCCGAGCTGATCGGCGCGCTTGACGCTCATCTCGGCATCGCGATGCCGGTGCAGACGGGTTCTATTGTCACGCACTGCACGGCGAACAATTCGATCGGCAACAACTACGGGCTGCCCTGTCACCAAGACTGGCCGAGCATGGGAACGTCGTCGCGCGACGTGATCGCGTGGACCGCCATTCCGGACGTGCGCAAGGGGGGAGCACGCCAATACAGTCGTCGGAAGTCGTAACGTTCATTCGCGGTCACAAGAATGCCGTCGCGTCGGCTCGATGGGCCGAGGCTGAGCGGCGAGGAAGTCGGGGACGACGCGCGGCGAATCCGCTGCCGTCGGAGATACGGCAGTATATGAAGCGCGGGGCGAAGGCCAGCGGCGGATAAGAACGAGGTTTTGACTTCTGCTCCGTCAATGGCGGGGGTGGGTGAACGCTGCATGAATTCCCATGCGACGTTTCATCGTTTGCCGTTGTCACTGCTTCTGCTGCTCGTCCTCCGCATGCAAGAGCTGCTTCTTGAATTTGCCCACCGTTGCGTGATCGTGGCCGTAACTCACCACGCGATAGACCGCGCGAGCAACGTTGCCGCCGCCCACGTTGCAGATGATCGTGCCGTTCGCGCTCTTCAGGCCCGGCGCGTGCTGGCCGATCCAATCGTGATTCTCGATGGTCGTTTCGATGCGGCAATCGTCGGGAATGTTGATCCCGATCTTCGACAAGAAGGCGCGCGGATGAGACAGATATTCGAGATATTCGTCGGGCGTGCATTCCCAAAAATGAACATGGAATGGCTCGTCACGAATGATCTCCGAACGCGCTGATAGGTCCACGATTTTTGTCGGCATTTTGATCTCCTGATGCGGCATCGACGCGCCGGCTTGCCATTAATGGACGAAACGCAATCCATTTGAAAAGGCCGCCGCGGACGGATTCGTCTGCGGCACGCTTGTGTCCGTGAACGTCGTTCGACGGAACGTTTGCAACCGATCTACAGCGAGCACTTCAGATGCAATCACCACGCATGGTTCGGCAATCGCGCTGTCAGCCCACCGGCGGCGTCAGCGGAATCGACATCTCATGCCTGAACAAATCCCCCGGATCGACCGCCTGCTTCGTCGCGACGAGCGACGCCGCCTTGTCGCCGTAGTAAAGCTCGAGCCACCGCGGGTCGATTCGCGCCGGGTCCTTCTCGAGATACTTCATGTCGATGTCCGGATAGTTGATGTAGCAGCCCTCGTAGCGGCCGCTGGCATCGCCATAAGGCTTGCCGCCCTGATCCGCATGCACGGCGGTGAACAGATCGTGCAGCCATTCGACGTGGAATGCGTCGTCGCCGGGATTCGTCCAGTAGGTCTGATACTGGGACTTCAATAGCGAACGCCGCTGATAGACCGACGTCGGGTTCGTGCTTTCGTCGTTCGTGTTCACGCAGCCCCCGTACGAATCGATCTGCACCAGCGTTTGATTCAGACGCGGATCGTCTCGGGTATTCAGATAGGTCCACAGCGCGTCGATCTCGGTGTTGTCGAAATTGCCGATCTGGTACGCCGACTTGTACTTGCCGCGCCGATTCGCGCCCGATGGGTTGATCATCTGCGTCAGATACAGCCAGTCCATCTTCAACGCGTTTTGAGTCGCGTGCGTCAGCCGCTGACCGGCGAGCGGATGTCCGAGCGTCGGAAGATTCGGCGCGACGAATCGATCCCAGATGACCGGCATCTGGCCGGCCGCCGCATTCATCGTGTCGACGAAATCGATGAAGGGCGCATCCGCCGCGCCGCCGACCGTCCCGTCTTTTCCCGTGTACTGGATCGCGAGCACGATCGGCCCGGTCGAGCGGTGCTGCAGTTTCAGGAGCGTGAACAATCCGCCGTTCGCGCGCGCCGGATCGCCGGCGTTCCAATCGGCATCGTTGCGGCTGAACCAATCCCAGTAAGTCTGGATGAAATGGCCGAAGCTCGCCTTCGTGAAATGCGACCAGGGATACGCGAGCGTCAGCCAGTAAGCGTCGCGCGGCGCATCGGGCAGCGCCTTGAAGTAGTAATTCAGGATGATGCCGAAGTTGCCGCCGCCGCCGCCGCGGCACGCGATGAAGAGCGCCCGGTCCGTCGCGTCGGCGCTGCCGAGATGCACATGCTTCGCCTCAAGCGCGGCGCCGCCCGGTGCGGGCGCCAGGATATCGACGCCGGCCAGCCAGTCGACCGTCAGGCCGTGCATGCGCGACAGCAGGCCATATCCGCCGCCGACGATATGACCGCCCGCCCCAACCGAATAACACGAGCCGCCGGGGAGCGTCTTGCCCGACGTCTTGTACAGGCCGACATAGCCGTCCCAGTTCTGGCTGCCCGCGGCCAGGCGAAACTGGTGGCGCGCCAAACCAACGCGATCGAATGGCGACGTCAACTGCCCGCGCAGATCGAAATCGAAACCCGACATCAGACCGAGATCGACGATGGCGAGCGCTCGCCCATCGTCGCTCGGCAAACGGTTCGCGACGAAGCCTTCGTAGCAGTGCCCGCCGCTGCGCACGGTGATCCGGCAGCCCTTCGCGAGCGCATCGCGTGACGCCGCGATCACGTCGTCGGCCGTGCGGCATACATAGATCGCCGCGGCGCCTGCGTTGGCCGTCGGCGGCCAACGCAGGTTGAACCCCTTCTGAAGGGTCGAATAGCGGGGATCGGCGCTGTCGATAAACACATAGGCCATGTGAACCTCCGGCGATCGCATCGGGTGCATCCATGTCGGACGAACGACGGCCGTGCGGCTCGCGCAACGTGCGCACGATCGTCTCGACGATCGAAGGACGAGACGGCCAACGGACGGTCTCGGATCCGCTGGCCGCGATTCTGTTCGCGCAGTCAACCGCAACCGGTCACCGAGACGGCGAACCGGCTCACGCGAAATTGAGGTCGATCACCTGATAGAACGCGTTTTGGGTATCGGCGACGTCCCAGGCTGCGAGCAGCACGTGATAGCCGGTGCGATCCGGCAGGTTGAGTTCGTGAACCGTGTCGCCGTCGGGGATCAGTTCCCGGTTTGCGTCCGGCCCCCAATAGGGCTGATACGTGTTCAGATAGATCTTGAGCGGCTCGGATTCGAACTGCGCGCGCGCGAGCTGCGCATCGGCATCCCATCCCGATTTGGTGATCCAGTACGTCCAGCGCCGCGTCTTGTGCGGCATCGAATACGACCACGTGATTTGCAGCGTTTGGCCGGACCGCACCGCGTGCTTCTGCCAATGCGCGACGGAATCAGGTTCGTTGAGCTGCGCCCGGGCGTCCGCGGTGTGTCCACCGCTTGCGATTTCGCCATCGCGCGGCGGTACGCCGTTGGCGACGTCGTCCGGCGCGTCCGGATCTTTCAGCCCGCCTTGGGTTTCGGGAAAGAACTTGCCGCCCTCGATCTCGTTGACCTGTCCCAAATCGAGCTTGCCTGCTTCATGGAGGAACACGGCGCGCGACTTGGGCGTGATGATGCGACCATGCTTCGGTGAAATTGCCGTGGAATTTTTTGGTTCATCGAGGAATTCCGGGGAACGCGGCGCGGATTTTGAGGAAGAAATATTCCTCGTCGCGGTACCCGTAAGCGCGACGCTTGATGACCTTGATGGTGTTGTTGATGCCTTCGACGACGCTGGTATTGAGCGGATGGCGGCAGCGGGCCAGGATGCCGTGCCAGTAACCCTGCAAGCGCTGGGCAAACAGTTGCAGCGCGGCAATCCCGCTTTGCCGGGCTTGCTCGATCCATTGCCCCCAAGCCTTT
>NZ_LOVS01000127.1:0-3418 GCF_001523835.1 Burkholderia sp. ABCPW 14
TGTTGATGGCGGCGTAAAACCGCGCTTAAACGGCGGCGCAATGCTGAGTAATTTTCTCAAGTACGCAGGGGCCCTCGGGCCCCTTTGACGTGTTGCGACGGCGGTACCGTTCAGAACGGCGGGTCGGGCTTTCGCGTTCGGATGCCCGGTCTTGACGTGCGCTGCTCGCGCAGCTGTTCGTGGAGTTGGACTCCGTAGAAGTCGGTGATCATGGCGAGCAGATCCTCGAGCAGTTCGTACGCGGCCAGCGCCTGCTCGGGCGTCCAGTCGTCGGGCAAGACGAACGGCAGACCATGCCGGCGCCCGGAAGGCAGCAACGGTGCGCGGCTCATGACGTCGGCCCTTTCTTTGCAGCAGGCTTGCGCGTCTTGCGCTGCCGGGCCCGCGCTTCGTTGCGCTCGCGAGCCTCCTTGAGCCGATACGATTCGCCCTCGATCGAGATCACCTCGGCACGATGCACGAGGCGGTCGACCAGCGACACCACGCAGGCGGCGTTCGGGAACACCTCCGACCATTCCGCGAACGGCTTGTTGGTCGTCACGATGGTCGATCGGGCCTCGTATCGACGGCTGACGAGCTCGAACAGCAGGTCGGCATGGCGATTCGAGTACGAGAGATAGCCGACCTCGTCGATCACGAGGATGTCCGGCGTGGCATAGTGATGCAAGCGGCGGCGCAGCGCTGAGTCGCTGTCCAGTGCCGCGAGTTCGCCGAGCATCTCGCTGGCCGACTTGAACAGCACCGTGCGGCCCTGGATCAGCGCATGGTGCGCGACGTTCTGCGCCAGCGTCGATTTGCCTACGCCGTTCGGGCCGATGAACACGACGTTGGTCGCGTCGTCGAGGAACGAGAGCGACATCAGGTCCTCGACCGCCGCGCGGTCGATCCGTTTCGGCCAATCCCAGTCGAAGTCGGTCAGCGTCTTGAACTTGCTCAGCTTCGCGGCGCGGATGCGCCGCTGCAGTGACCGATGGGCCCGTTCGTCTTCCTCCCACTGCAGCAACGGCGCGAGCCAGGTGGAGCCGTCGACTTCGGACCAATGCTCGACGAGGCCGTTCAGGCGTAACGCCCTGGCGCGCGAACGCAGCGTCTCATTGTTGTTCGGGGTCGACGTCATTCTTTTCCTCCGCGGTCAGTTGATCGTAGGTATCGAGCCGGTGCGGCTGGACGGGCGCATCCTTGCGCCGTACGTGTTCCGGCAGATTCATGGCAACGGGAGGCGGTGCGCCGCGCGCGGCGCGACGGCGCTCCAGCGCGGCCCGCACGGTATTGGTATGCGCCGATCCCGCGCGCAGGGCATCTTCGACGGCGGCCTGCAATTCGGTGGCGCCGTAGCGGTCGAGCAGGCGCAGCAGCGAGGTCGTCAGCCCGCCGACGCTTGCGCCACGTTCGGCCGCGCGGATCAGCAGGAGCTCGCAGGCCGGTACCGCCCGGGTCAGGCTGTTGACGCCACGGTGCTGACGCGCTTCCCGCTTGAACTGCTCAAGCGTCTTCAGGTGCTGCGGGTCTTCGATCTGTTCCGCGCGGTCGTAGCAACGTCGATGGCTCGCGATCATCTCGGCGCCGTCGAACACCCGCACCTGGTTGAGGTCGGCCCGCACGGTCAGCGTGCGACGCACGTGGGTATGCGGGATCGTGTAATCGTTCAGGTCGAAGCGCACGTACGGCGTCTTGCCCACCTTCACGGCCAGTTGCTCTTCGACCGGGTATGGGTTGTCGGGCAGCGTCAACAGCAACGGTTGCTCGCGAGCGAACGCTTCGCGCACGGTCATCGTGCGATCCTCGGGGCATGGCCGGTCGGCCGCCTGGGTACGGCACCATTGCTCGGCTTGCGCGTTCAGATCATCGAGATCGGAGTACTTGCGCGCGGCAAAGAAGGCTTCTCGAACGTGGCGGATCGCGCGTTCCACGCGCCCCTTCTCATTGCCGCGCGCGACGGCGACAGGCCGCGGCTCGAAGCGGTAGTGGCCGGCGAACGCGAGCAGCGTCGGATGGAAACGGATCGCGTCGCCGACGCGCTCGAGCACGGCCGATTTCAGGTTGTCGTACAGCAGGACTCTTGGCAGTCCGCACCACGTGTTGAACGCGCCGATGTGGCCACGCAGGAAGTTCTCCATGCGCGCATCGAGGAAGAAGCGCAGGTAGATGTCGCGCGAGTACGAGAGCACCATCACGAACGCCATCAGCGGCCGACGCGCTCGACCGATCTCGATGTGGCCGAAGTGCCCCCAGTCGACCTGGGCCTGCTCGCCGGGGAGCGTGCGCAGACGCAGGAAGGCCTCGGCGGGCTTTCGGGGGCGGTGCACCGAGATCAGATGCCGGAAGTGGTCTGGTGCCCCTTTGTAGCCGCGCTCGCGAACCATCACATAGAGGCGGCTGGCCGTCAGCGATGGGTATTTCGTCAATGTCTGCCGGATGAACGGCAGGTACGGCTCGATCATCGAGGGTTTCGGCTGCGGCCCGATCCGGGGCAGCCCGGCATGGGCGATCACGCGCTGCACCGTCTCACGATGCACGCGCAACTGCTTGGCAATGGTGCCGCACGGCCATTTTTCGGCGTGATACAGGCGCAGGATCTGCGCCTCGAGTTCAACCAGAATCGTCATCGGGGTCTCCGCGATCAGGGCAGCGCCCGAAGGAGGCCCCTTCGGAGCGAACATGACGAGGACCGCGACGGCGCACGAAGCCGGTTCGCACCAGGGGCAACAACAAGCCGCCGCAGCTATGGCAGATCAACGGCAGCGGCGCCGCCGGATGGGCGGCGGCGTTGGCGAGTGCAACGGCGGCGTCACAGTCCGGTTGCAGTACACCATCGGTGGGGGCGCCAGGTGAACCCTGATGCGTCACTTTATTGCGCCGGTCCCGATAGCGCTTGGCGCGAGCCGCGTGAGCAACGCGTCCACGGCGCGTGCACTGATAGCGTCGTCCGGCCTCGCGCACACGGTCACGGCGTACGTCGGCGGCGCAATTCCGGCAATATCGATTGCCGCGATCGCATCGGCGGCAGATGAAGACCTGCGCCCGGCAACGGGCGCACAGGTACAGGCGGCCCGTGGGCGGCTGCATTGGCGATTCCTCGAGAACGCCAAAGACGAGGAGTCGATCGAGGTCGACGGGCCGCGCGAGCAATGCGATACTGACCGCTCACACGGCTCTCCGGCCGGCCAACGGGCCAGCCATCTGGATACCCTGTGGAGGCGCGGCACCGTACTGGACTTGGCAGTTGAGGCCGGGGCCGCGCCTGTTGTTCTTCTTCGGCAAACGCCTTTCTACCATGCCCCCAGCCCAATGCGACGCGGGGCGCGCCTCCAGTCGCCCTACGGGCTCCTTACGTCGCGCCCCGCGTCAATATCCCGCTTCCGACAGGTTCGTCGCTCCTGCAACGTCGATTTTGAAACTTGTGTCATGCCGCCGTTAC
>NZ_LOVS01000128.1:0-34465 GCF_001523835.1 Burkholderia sp. ABCPW 14
AAAGGCTTGGGGGCAATGGATCGAGCAAGCCCGGCAAAGCGAGATTGCCGCGCTGCAACTGTTTGCCCAGCGCTTGCAGGGTTACTGGCATGGCATCCTGGCCCGCTGCCGCCATCCGCTCAATACCAGCGTCGTCGAAGGCATCAACAACACCATCAAGGTCATCAAGCGTCGCGCTTACGGGTACCGCGACGAGGAATATTTCTTCCTCAAAATCCGCGCCGCGTTCCCCGGAATTCCTCGATGAACCAATTAAAAACGATTCCGGCGCCACCTCAGCTGTCACCCGCTCCACCGATTTTCTCAGGTAAGCCACGAATTCGTCGGCTGGTTCGCTGGGCCGCTGAGCTCGCTCGCGGAGGAAGTTGCCCCAGTCACACTAGACAGCCCGAGAATCATGGCCACTTGCAGAGGTGAAGTGGGCATGGTATCGCCCTAGCACGACGAGGTGAATGGAGAGAGCAGCATTGGTTTTGATCGCGAGACGCTCCTTCAAGCCATTGGCTCCGGCCGCCTCCATCCAGCCCACGACATCAGCGATCCATTTGTTGCTGTCATCGACCAGGTTACTCGCATTGTTCCGACGCACTTTGTCGTCACCCACAAGGGGCTGCTGCCACTTGAGCTGGAAGAGAATGACGCTACTACAGCTAGCATCGTACGCGACGAAATCAATGTCGGTGATCGTCTTACCATCGCGCTTCAGCTTGACCCCATCGAAGCAGTGCCAGTGCGGCGTAGCGAACTGTGCTCGCAGTTCCGCAACCCATCTGCTTTCCCGTCGATTTGCCGCATCGAACCAGTCCTTCTCATACCGCCGGCGCAACTCCGCCCAGAGAAATATAGAAATGGATTGAGTTCCAGACCGTACATTGGGAGCGCCACCAAGTGCTTGCTCGTCCTAACTGCCGGAGCGAGTGCTTGTGCTCCACGTTCCAGATGGTCCCTGGCGTTTGCAGGGCTCAACGTCAGGTGATCCAAAAGCTCCGATACTTCTTGTCGGGATGCATCGAGAAAACTGGCTACCCCTTCGATCAGCTCCTCATGAAGCGCTCCGCCGGTCAGGAGATTCCTGACTCCAATGCGTGGATCATCAGCATTCAACAATCCTGCATAGCAAAGCCTCTGCTGCGACATGGCTGAAAGCGCTTCAAGAACACTCACATATGCCGAATAAGCACGGCCTCCGAAGCTGTCGTCATCTGCCAGTATATCCCTAAAAGACATTCTTCTCAGATACAGGACTGCCCATTCCTTGAAGTAGTCATCGACGCCATCAAAAGATCGGTCTTCATGCGAAGGGTTACCGCGAAGATGGTCGGTCAGGCGGGGGAGCATTTCCATGTGGCGAAGCTCCAAAGCAGCCTCCTTGGAGCGATCCTCCGCTACTGTCATGTCACTGAGCCAGTTCAGCCCTTGAAACCCAATCTGTTCCCTGTAGGCTGTGCTGTCTTGTATCGACAGGACAAGCAGCGTCATTCCCTTCAGTTTTCTCTTATCAATCGCCCCTTTGAGCGCTCCCGAGCGCAACAGAGTCAGTTGTTTCTCGGCCATCGTCAAGCAGCCCATCCGCCACAGAAACTCATCGGCCTGCTCCGCAGTCGCAGCATTGGAGGAGAAGAGTCTGGGCGCATCTGCTTTCAACTCGGACGGTAGGACCCGCTTCAAGGCTGCATTGATCGAGTGCTTGCGGATGCTCTCCATCTGCAGTCCTGATTCGTCCAATTCCTTCAGCTCAGGAATCAGCTCTCGGCAAAAGGCATAATCAAGAGCCCGCAAGGTCTCGAAGGTCAATGCCTCCGAAGGTTTCTCATAGCCGCGCAGAACATGCCGTTCGCCCACGATGGCATCTTGGAGAAGGTGTACTGGGTCTTTCATACCGGAGAAACGATCTTCAAGGACACCAATGCCCGCAGATGCTCTTCCAGCATCTGCGGGATATTCCCTCCAGAAAGCAGTAGCCCTGCCTCCATGTTCCGCTCCATGGCAAATCCCGTCAGGTTTGCGCTGGTGACGAAGCAAGTGTGTTGATCGGCCACTGCCACCTTGGCATGTACCCGTCCATCAGAGAATATTTCGTCTTGATCCCGCCACGTATATAGATGAGCATTGGGCACGAGGGCCTTCAGCTTTCCAATCGCATCAAACGAGATGCTGCCACCATGATCTTGGGATGATTCGAGGAGCATGGAGATGCTCACACCTCGTGCGCTTGCTTCGTTCAATGCCTTAACGATCGTCGAGACGTCATAGGCCACGAAGCTGGTGACGAACAGCGTTTGCTTGGCAGCATTGATGACTTGCAGGAGCGCTTGCTCCGTTCGACGTGCAGAGACGAATGGCGTCGTCGGCCCCGTCCACACGAGTTCGGTAGACTGGCGAGTCGACATGTTCTCGAACTTATGGCTGGCGGCGAGCAGCATCGAGGCCAACTCGATGGGACCGACCGACGTGGCATGCCAAGCGTTGACGAGCTGATCAACGATAGCCTTGGCCGCAGGTGTACCCACGACATCCGGTAGCGAGACATTCGCCTCCCCGCCCTCAATCCTCCGAATCCTGCCCGCCAACGCTTGAACTTTCTCGGGAGAGACCAAACAGACCACGGCTGTGACGGCTTCCAGCAGCCTTTCCATGTCACAACCCCGCGAAGAACGCGGCATCCCCTCGGTCGAGGGTCTGCACCAGCAATGATCTGTCGAGGTAACGGTTGCCTCGCTCACACGAGGTCTCGGCAACTAGGCTGCACGCATGGCAGGCCGCCGCGTGCAACGAGCGGTCTTTGCCCGGGTCGTGCTCCGAGCAGAGCGGATCGGACGAGCAGACCTTCGATCGGTTCAGCGCCTGCCGGAGCAGCCGCCCGAGGTTTTCCGGCTTGCCCAGATCGACGAGGCCGCCCAATGTTCCATCGGAATCGGCAGCCGCCGTGTAGATAAGGATGCCTCCTTGCGGATTCGCGCCCGACACGTTGGCGTAGATGCGTTCACGGATACTCGCCGCGTTGTAGCCGCATTCCAACGCCAGTTCGCGGATGAGCAGATGCGAGAGTGTATGAAGCATGGCATAGCGGATGCCGGGGTAGCCCTCGTTCGGGTCGAGGTGGCGCGAATTGCGCCACCCGCGATGACCACCTTCGAGCATTGCATCCACACGCTTGATGCCCGCATGCGCCTCCCACGTCCGCAGCGCCGCTTCATCGAACTGGATGAAGATACCCTCGCCGTGAACCTGATTCGCCGGAACCCAATCCGGCTTGCGGCGCGCAAGGCCCGCCATCTGCGCGCGCTCGTTTGGATCACTCGATTCCTCAGGCGCTTCCACGCGGGTGAAACCTAACAGTGCGTTGACCTCGCGCAGCCTTTCCAGCAGCAGCACTCTGCCGATCCGGTTCTCGAAGCCCGTGGGCGTGCCCACCTTCTTGCTCATGAAGTGCGGGTAGTCGGCAGGCGGATTGGCCGCCGTCAAAACTTCCCACTCCGGCCCCCTGATGTCGGCTTCGCCGACGACTTCCTGCCCGCCATCATTGCGATGCGCTTCGATGGCCTCCAAGACGTCCGATGCCAGGTACTTCTCAATGCCCGGCAAGGCTCCGGTCTTCTTCAATGTCTTCATCGCCACGGCAACGGCGGCCTCGGAATCCAGATCGTCGAAGAACTCCCATCCCTCCTGAATCAATTGACCGAGCGGGTCTTTGGCTTGGGGGATGGCGAGCGCCGACAGAGTGATCGGGAACCAACTGTTTGTCGAACCCAGCAGGACGGCCCGCGCTTCCTCGTCGCATTCCTCGTCGAAATGATCGAGATGCGGATGCCTGCCTCGGCAACTTGGCAGGTTTTCCTTCCCGGCCTTGCCGAAGGCTTGAGCAAGACTGCGTGAAACGCCTCGGCAATGCACATTGTCACCGTCACATCGAACCCAAAGGTTTTCAGTCTGCAGTGAGGCGCCACTCTCGAAGAAGCGAAGTGACCCCTTGCAAGGGCTGTTGCCGCCATGCACGAAGTAGCGCCAAGGGAAGTCGTCGAGGTGGCCATCGCGGCAGGCCAAAAGGAAGCGCGCCGGAACGGCATCGGCGTCCTTCGCGGGCTGGTCGCCCTTGGAACCACGGCATCCCGTGTGGACGAAGCGGGTTCGTTCCGGGCGGAAGCGGTTTTCCTTGATCTCGAATAGCCCCGCATCGAAGGGCGACAGCAGACCGCACTTCACGCAACGCATCCAGCGCGGGAACGGGCGCACGGGCACACCGATGTTCGCCTCCGCCGACCACGGATCGACTAGTTCGCTCTTCTGGAACGGCGGCATACGCAAGCTCTCTACCTGAGACCCGAGAACCTTGCGGACGGCGGCGAGCAGTCGGGGCTCGGCGATGGGCTGGCAGCGATCCTTCTCCCACTGGTCGATGCCCAACGTCACCACCGAGAGGCTCGGCAGATCGATCAGCGCGCCCGGCCCGTATGTCCAGAGCAGTTGACTGGGGCGGACTTCCCCGACGGGTGTTCTATTGCTAGTCATAGTCAATCCTCGTCCTTAGGCACCGGACGCGGCTTCCACCCGTGGTCGTCCGAGATTTGTCCCGTGTTCATAATCAGGCGCACGCCCGGCTCCACTTCGCGCATCGACATCGGCACCGTCCAGTTGTCCCACGCATGGATGCCCGGCGACTTGACCAGGCCGACCATCGTCGCCGCCTGTCCGCCACGCTTTTCGTAGGCCAGCGTGCGACCGGGCACGCTCACTTCCTTCGCCCACTCGTCCGCACGCTCCTTCAGTTCACGCTCGGCCAGATTCTTGATTGTGGGCGCCTCACTGACGTTCCAAGCCCGCCGCACCAGCACGTCGATCGCTTCGGTGATTTCGGGCTTATCCGACTTGTCTAGCTCGCCCGCGCCCACGTTCGGGCTGAAGGCGTCGTTTTCCAGACGCATCAGGGAAAGCAGCGCGCCGGTCAGGCCGCGATCCATCGCGCGCGGGGAGAACGGCGTCACTGACTGCGCTTCCACATGCTTGTAGAAGGTCGCGTGGTAATGCTCGAACGTCTCGTAGTGCGAGAGGTCGCGCGGACGCGCCCATGTGAGCACGGTGCAGACCAAGCCGGGGAAGGAACGGCCCACGCGGCTGGTGGCTTGGATGTATTCCGCCGTGCCCTTGGGCTGGCCGTTCACCGCCATCAGGCCCAAGCGATTCACGTCCACGCCGACCGACAGCATGTTGGTCGCCAGCACCACGTCGATGGCGCGGGTGTCACCCTCGTTCCATTTCGTCACGTACTTCCCGGTGGCCGCATCGAGTGCGGCCTTGAACTTGACCTCCAGATCGTCGAGGTACTTCGGGATGTCCTGACTGGACACGCGCGAGGTCAGCTCGCGGATGTTGTTGACGCTGCGCTGCGCGAGCGCAGGCCGATCGACCATGCTCATCTGCACACGGTAGGAACGTGTCTGCACGTCGTCCTCGGCCAAGCGTCGCATCCCGCCCAGCTCGCGCAGCGAATTGAAGTAGCCGACCATCGTCATGTACGGATCGGCAGGTTCGCCGATGCGATCGAACAGGGCTTGGGCGGCGGTGAGGAAGGCGGTATAGACGCGAATCAGCATCGCGGGCCGCGAGCTGCCGGGCGAACACACGCCGAGATAGCGCCGTCCGGGTCGCTCTTCGATCGGGCGCTGTACCGAGAAGTAGTTGTCTTCCACGTCCAAGCCGTGCGGCGGGAACACCGACACGCGCCGCATGAACACGTTGTTCACCTGCTCCTTGGCTTTGCGCACCGTCGCCGTGGACGCGACGATCTTCGGCTTGACCGTCTTGCCGTCGAGCGCCCACCCGCACAGCTCATCGACAGCGGATTCGTACATCCCGACCATCGTGCCTAATGGGCCGCTGATGAGGTGAAACTCGTCTTGAATGATCAGGTCGGGGGGGCGGATCGGCGCGACGTTCCTGACCTTGACCGCAGGCGAGCCTTTCCCAGCCTGATGATTGCCTGTGCAGCAGTCGGCCTCGTGCCACAGCAAGCCATGGCGCTCGCATTCCTGGCTCACGCGGCCGAATAGCGTGCGCACCTGACCGCGCCACGCCATCATGGCGAACTTGTCCACGGTGGCGATCATCATCGTCGGCGGGCGGTGGTAGATCTCCTCGTCCACCGTCAGCACGGGGATGCCGGGGTGCGGCAGATTGCTCGACCTGCCGCGAGAAAATGTGCAACTGCTCTTTTTGTCACCGCAGTAAACTACTGTTCTACCGCGATCCTTATCGACAACGACATCTTTTCCGGGATCAATCGCGGAGCCACACCAAGGACAACTGGTTAGCTGAAGTGGTGAAGTACGTCCTGCTTTGTTCTTTCCTGAATCACGTAGCGCTTGAATGGCGTAGTGACTTTCCTCAGTCGTGCCCGGCGTCACCTTGTTGCCGACCCACAGGCCGATGGTGAAAGGCTCCTTGCCAAGCGACTCATCACCTTGAACGAGAGCATCTCGCCGAAGCTTTTCCATCGCGCAGATCAGCGCGGTGGCGCGCTGGAACTGCTGTAAGGTCAGCAGGCGCAGCGTGTAGCGCATGATCACCGCCAGACCGCGCGAGCCGTCGTAGCCGCCGAGCTTGCCTTGCAAGCGCCTGATCGCCATCGTGAACGCTGCCACGCCCAGATAGGCTTCGGTCTTACCGCCGCCGGTGGGGAACCACAGCAGATCGGCGAAGGCTTCCATCGGCTGAACGCGGTCCGGATGGTTGGGGTCGGCCAGCGAGGGAATCGACAGCAACAGGAACGCTAACTGAAACGGACGCCAGCTCCGGTTCCTCGGCCTGTCGAACTGATCGACCGTCACGTCACGCCCACGCCGCACTTCAAGTGCGTACTGGCTGCGCACGCGCTGAATGGCCATCGCTCGATTGGCGAAGCGGAAAGCAGCCAGCGCCTTTTCGTCGCTCTTCAGCGTGTCGATGCCCTGCTGCAAGCGCGTCTGGATTTCTTGACACCGATCCAGCGCCTGCGCGGCCTGCGCGTCATACCCGATCACGTCCTCACCGATGCGCTCGCGCTGTTCAGCGATCCACGCCGCGTAGTCCTTGGTAAGCAAGTTCAGGGCATCGACCAATTCGGTAACGCCCAGCGTGGCGAGTCCCTGCATGTCAAGCAGACCACTTTCCACCATCTGCTTCATCGCCGGACGGTCGGCGGGGTCGAGGCCCGGCGTCTCCGTGACCTGCACTTCATACTGCGGGAGCACGGTGGTGCGCACCTCGGTGGCCAGCGTCACGTCGTCCGCCGTTTCGGCGTGGATGGCGACGCCATGCCCGACCGCGAACTCCACGCGGTTGCGGTAAATCATCTCCAGCGATTCGCGTTCCGGGTCGTTCCCGTCGGCGTCCAGCACGGGGCGGCGGCGGAAGATGGCACGCTTGGATGCCTCAGCTTCCGCGCGAACGATCAGTTCCGGCTGGAACAGCCATGCCGTGTCGCGGTTGGTGTCGAGCTCTTCCTGCGCGTTGATCAGGAATAGCGTCACCAAGCGATCGCCATTGGCGTTCTTGGCGCGGACGGAACCCTGTATGCGCACCGCCGGACGGTTCGCGTCTGGTGCCTGATGAGGAATCACGCCTTCCGTGAGCGGCAGCACCAGCTTTCCGCCGCAGGGAATGCGTTGCCAGACCTTGGCCTTCTGACCATTGGGCCGCATCAGCTCGTGTTCCTCGTTGGGCACGCGCTCGTAGCTGCCCCATCGCGCCTCGACCTCGATGCGCTCGGCGTCGCAATCCACGCAGAACGTCATGCCGAAGCTGCTGGGCACCAGCGACTGATTGCTGGCGGCGTCGATCTCGTCCGAACTATCCGATTCGGGTTCCACCCGCCCGGTCGCCGTGCTGAACTCGGCACCGGGCTCGTGCTGGCCCGGCATGATGGGGTCGGTGGGTTCCTCAACCTCATCGTCGGCCAGCGGGCCTTCCAGCCCTTCGATGCCACCTGGGGCATCCTCACGCGGTGCCAGCTTGCCAACCAGATAGCGGTCGCGCACGCTCATGTCTACGATGCGCTCGCGCGGGCCGCCCGCCGGGCCGAGCAGGTCGTCCACCACTGCCAGTTGCAACAGTTCGCGGACGTAGGCCCGATCCTCGATCGGCGGCACGCCGCCGACGGTCTGACATAGCGCCGTGGACAAAGCCGCGACGAATTCTTCCCACTTGATGCGCCCGACGCTCCCCGACGACGGCGCAGTCAACGAGACACTGACGACCGGCAGCGGGACATCGGTCGCGGACAGCCGGTCGAAGAAGATCATGGTGGCTTCGAGGTCGTAGCGGAGCCGCAGCACTCGCCCGGCGCGGACGATCTCGCCGGCGGGGTTCAGCACTAGCACCCAATCGTCCTCGGCGATGGCTTGATACAGGGAGCGATCGCCCTTCAAGACCAAGGTATAAGGCGCGAGCCCGCGATCGGTGCCGAGTCCATGATCGACGGCGATCCATGCGTTGGGATGGCTGACGGACCCCGTGTTCGAATCATTTTTCATCATCGGTCTCCATACAGATCGGCAGGATCGACACGTTCCTTTGTGCCTTGCGTGATTGGCTCGATGTCTCGATGTGGGACGACACGGGCGATGTTCTCGGCATCCTCCGTCAACCCAAGCGCCACGGTCAGCCTGTCGCCTGCTTCGAAATGTCGCGCGTTTCCAAAGGTCGGCTTCAATTCAATGAGACGGAAGTTTCTCGAAGAGCCCGGTTGCTGCTCCACTCGCAACCTCACTTCTCTTTGCACCACCTCTATGGCATGGCGATACAAGACGCAATTCGCCCCACCGCCGGCGACGAATATCGGCAAGCCCTCTCGCCAAGCCGCACTATGCGGATCTCCCCGTGCGTTGGTGCGAGTTCCATCGATGACCCGGATAATGCAGCGGACGATTTGTTCTACAAAATCCTCATCGACTGCAACGACCTCGTCAAGAGGTTTTCCGTTTCCTTGCCCAAATTCATTGGGAGATTCAACGGGTGCTGCGTCGTTCCACGAAAGATCGAGGCCGAATTTGGAATGGCGGTTGTGGCGCAAATAGTGAGTTCCGAGCGGACCAACTGCAGAAAAGAAGATTGGGATACGTGGCGGAGATTCTCGGTCGTTTCGCAGGACGACATTGAAAGTCGCTACGTCGAGGGTCGCCGCACCGATGTCGATCAGCGCGTGCAACCCTTCCCGCACTTGCGGAGACCCTAGATACCCGGCGATTTGAGCGACGAACTCCGGGACGACACCCGGTTCCGCCTCAAGGTCTGTATCGCAATCGGCCAAGTTCCATGCAGCCACGACATCCTGTTCTTTTAGCAGATCTTCCGCAGCCAACAACCAAGCGGTTCGAGCAATGCGCCGAAAAACATTCACGACCTTGGGGTTCTCGTGCGGCTTGGTGGGACAACCGATATTCAGTTCCCAGCGCAGCGAACGCCCTGCGAGTTTTCGTTCAATCTCCGTGTGCCGGTACAAGAACGCTCTTGCGTAGCGGATGACCAACGCCAGATACGCCACGGTGGTTATGGGACACTCATCCGATCCAGCCATCTCGATGACCGGGAGTTTGAGATTCCCTTGGACATTGGTCTCGGCAAGCCGCTGCCAACAGTATTCGCCATTCGGCGCACGAACGACGAAACCGGGCACCACATAGCGCCCCGCCTCCGAATCGTCCCCCGTGACAGCAGACCATTCGACGGGCACCAGATCGACGCCCGCTCGAATCGCTACTTTCGTAAAAGCGGTTCCAAAATCCATCCCGATTCTGACGACCATGGGTGCCGATCTTTCGCCGTGGTGCTTGGGATGCTGCAACGATCTACCGGCGTCACTCCATTTCGGCATAACCAAAGAACATCCAGCATCGATGCGTGGTCTAAAAGCCGGTGGCATCGGCCTGCTGGGTCGTGCCGAGGACTTGCCGGCGGGCACCCCGACTGTGTCTGAAGGAGCGGATTGCTGAACGGGATTTCGGGCAGGCGAGTTCTTCGGAGTCGAACGGTCGCCAGCCAGCCAAGAAGATGGTGGCTCGAAATCGATCTTGCGCGGCTCATCAACTCGCTCTTTGCCACGCCCCGACTCGCGCAATGCGGATTTAAGATCCCTCAGTTGCTCCTTCCAGCTCTTCACGGACGACCTCCCGCCCGCACCACATCCACGAGCAAGACACAGACATCACGCGTTTCAGCCGAAAAGGCTTGACTCTTGCGTGCCAGCGTCGCTCGGCGGGTTTCCATCCGGGCCAGAAAATCCTCCATCTTCTTGCGCTCCGCATTCGCCAAACCCTTGCGCCGTTTGCCATCCGGGCTGCTTCCATACAGAGATGCGTAGTATTCGTGGCTATTGATCCGCTTCTCGAAGCCCTCATGTTTCTTGCGAATATGGTCGTCCAGTAGCTGCGACAGCACGTCAGCGCGGTCTCGATTCTCGCGCCATTTTTCATCCTTGATCGCCTTGTACCGATCCCTGAGTATTTCCTCGCATCGCTCTGCGGCGGTCACTCCGGCCTCCGGAGCGACATCGACCGCAACCGTCGGCCAGTCGTCGCCCGATTTCCTGACCAAGTCGAGCAAGGCTTCCGCAATCCGGTCGTCGAGGGACGACTCATGGTCGAGGGGTACGGCAGCGACCAAGAGATGCTCTTCCTCCTTCACGCCGGAAAAGCTCGCCAATCGGGTCATCAGCGCATATCGGCCCGCTTCGATGCCTTCGTCGGCGACTCTGGCTGCGTAGAGCGGAAAGCGATCCTCCCCCCCTTCGGCCTTGCGCGACAGGAAGCGAACGATCGGATGAAAGCGATGGACGATCTCCTCGCCGGGTTTCGGCTTGTCGGTGATCCTGTCGGTGAAGCGACAACGCTTCATCTGACCAGAGGCAAGACCCGTCTTCCCGACCAGATTCTCCCGCCGCACAAACTCATCCAGCTCCGCAGCAAAGTCGGGACTCAAACCGATGTCGAACGTGTCGGCATCACCATGCGCCGCGACAAGCCGACAACCGGGGACGTTCCTGAGGCATCCATCGACGTAACGGATCAGATCGTGACGGGTGACGATCTTTCCATCGCCGCGCGCCGCTTCGATCTGCGCCAGCAGTTGCTGACCATGTGCCACCAGTTGGATCGCCTCGCGCTCAAGTTCTTCCTGTTTGCGCTTGGCATTCTCGATCGCCAGCGCCACCTCCTCGATCAAGCGCGCCTCTTCGTCGACGGTCAGATGCTTCGACAACAAGACGTCTTCGAGCTTCCGGACTTGGCCGAGGATTTCCTCCGTTTCCCCCAAAGTGCTCTCGAAAACACCGATGCGCTTGGCCAGCCTCGCAATAATGAGCGCATCTATCGTGTCCTTGTGGACGAAGTTCCACACCAAGATGCGCTTGGACATTTGACCGATGCGATCGATACGCCCAATCCGCTGCTCGATGCGCATCGGGTTCCACGGCAGGTCGTAGTTGACAACGAGACGGCAGAACTGCAGATCGACGCCTTCGGCGGCGACATCCGTGCAGACCAACACACGGCAGTTCCTGTCCTCGCGGAAAGCAGAGACCACGGCGTCCTTGTCGAACTCCGCGCCGCCCATCAACAACCCGGCCTCCACGTTTTCGGCGGAAAGCCGCTCGACGAGGTAGCGCGCCGTGGCGCGAAAGGTGGTGAACACGATGGCCTTGGCGTCTCGATCCTCGGCCATAAATCGCTTGAACGCCTTGGAAAACTCGGCGAATTTCGAGTCGTTCCTGCTCAGGTCGGCAAATCCGAACTGAGACAGTGTTCTGCTCGCCAGCCAGCGTTTGAGGCCCGATGTCCTTTCGGCCAGCTGTTCCTCGTCTTCGTCCACCTCGTCCATCGCCGCCGCCATGGCATCGGCGTCAAGCCCGTCGTCGCGCCAAGTCCGCAACAGGGCAGCAGGACTGGACGCAACCATCCGCTGTGGCGTGGAAAGCAAGAAACCGTGCTTGATGCCATTGGCCAGCGCATACTCCCGCGTTCCTTCGGTGATCGCCTGATACAGATCCCGCTCCACGGGCGACATTTCCGCCTCGAACACGGTCGGGTCACGCAACACCCGATCGGACTGCACTTCCCGTTTGCGCGTGCGACTGACGATGTGTGCAAGCAAATTGAGCCGTTCTAGTTTGGCCGCGATGTCGATGCGCCTGTCGTTCGTCCATTCCCCGATCGACTCGGCTTCCTCGATCAAACGATCGACGCGCTCGGATCGCTCGAACCATCGTGACGACGCGATTTCGCGGATTGCCGCCATGATTTGGTCGGCATCGCTCGTCGGATCACGCACGACGTCACTCGCGGCGATCACCGGGCGATTGGCGAGGATGACGTTTCGGAAATCCTCCGGATATTCGAAATGATCTGGGTCGAGCAATCGCAGTACATTGAACAAATCATCCGACCCGAGATTGATCGGCGTCGCCGAAAGCATCAACTGATGCGTGCTGACATCCCTCAGCAAGCTGCCAGTCCGCCATGCGCCGGTTTCTTCGTTGCGCATGTAGTGCGCTTCATCAAAGATTACCAAGTCCAGCAGCGGCTCTTGATCAGCGTGGTGATAGAGCACGTCGGCGAGCCGGGCGCGAACCGATCGCTTGGGCTTGTCGCTCTCGGTCGCATCCCACTCACTCGGAACCCGGATGCCTTGATAGCTGACGATCCATGCGCGTTCCCGGTGCTCGGTCGAACCCAGTTCCTGCCGCAACGTTGCCGCATCGACGACACGCGCATCCAGACCGAAGCGCGACGAAAGCTCGAACCGCCACTTCTCTCGAAGCATGGCGGGACACACCACCAACAGTCGGCGCATGTCGTAGCGGGCGCGCAGTTCGGTCCAGATCAGTCCCGCCTCGATCGTTTTGCCCAGACCCACTTCGTCCGCGATCAGCAGCCCGTTGACGGGTGAATCCAGCAAAGTCAGCAACGGCTTGTACTGATGGGGGTAAAAGTCGGTCTGAGTCAGGCCCATGGCATAGACGACGTTAGACAGACGCCCCGCTAGATGGATATGCGTCAGCAATTGGCGCAGGTCATCGACGCGTCCGTAACGTCCTTCACGGATCAGTTCAAGAGGATCGTCACCACCGGCATCGGCCTCGATCAACTCCTCCTCATAGTGCCAGTCCAGCCGGCCATTCCAGTTCACGCGATACTGCTGGCCGGATGCACGCGCCCGGATCTGATCGGTGACCGTACCGATCTTGGCTGGATCGTCGATGTGACGGACGAGTTGTCCTGGATTCCATGGCATGGCGGACGCCCCTCGCTATTCGATAGATCGGTACCGGGCACCGCGCCGCTCCCCTTGGCGCTCGACTCTGCCTCTCTCGATCAGATCGGCGATCGCAGCGTTCCACTGCCCATCCGTGATGCCGGTGGCGGCAAGGATGTCGGCCTTGGCATGCCAGCCGGGACGTGCTTTCAGGTGTTCGACGATAGTGTGGACTGGGCCAGCACGATAGTCGGCGCGAGGTTCAGCGGCCTTGTGGTATTGGCCTTCATTGACGGGAATGGCATCGAAGTCGAGCGATGGTTGGGCCGTTGCTGCATCGGTGATGCGTCGGGCGCGTGGGGCACGGGTCGAAGCGCGTGGCTCTGCATCGCCATGCAGCCCTCGCGCGACTTCTTCCTCGTATCGCTGACGGTTCAACTCCGATAGCCGTCGCAGCACTTCGACGCGCGCAGCTTCCGAGATGGTGAAGCGAACGCGGTCGTTCTCCGGCAGATACGGCACTTCGTGGAAGCCGTGATCGAGGTTGATGTCCGCCCATCCGTAGGCATGCGCGACGCCGTCGTCCAACGCGCGCTGCAACGCACGCAGCCCCTCAATGCGGGGATCTCGCTCGGTGTCGGTATGGAAGCGGTTGTAGAGCTTGGTCAGGCCAATGCGATCGGCCCGCATCAAATCTATGCGTCCCTGATGGAGTCGATCACCCAAATCATCAAGCGGGCCGTTCGGCGCGTCATGGAACCCGGCGGGGAAAGCAAACGGTTCAAGCGCATCCGTCGGGGTGTACCGCAAGTCGCTCTTGAGGCGAGAAGCGTGCTGCCATGCGAAGACGGCGTGGACGTTCGACTGCAACAGCGCGAAATCCCTTCCGCGACCGAGCGAAAACACGACGGTGGCGTCAGAGAAGACGATATTGGAATCGACGAACGAGAAGGCCAGCGTCTTGCTGACGCGGGTAATCGCAAGTATTTTCGGCGGTTGGCTCGTGCTGGCTGACCAGTCTTCGGGATGACGCTCGAAACAGCGACCGCGACCTACGGCATGGTATAGCGCAGGACGCTTGTCAGCGTAATGCCACCAACGTTCAGGGAGCGGTTTTCGGAGCACATATTCACCACCTTCGTTGCGGCGCTGCCGCTCTGGCTTGACTCGCTCCTCAATCCATTGCCACGGGATCTCGTATTCGCGAGCGCGTTCCTCTGGCCAATCCCAAAAGTTGATCACCCAGCGGCTTGGTCGCTGCTCGGGGTCTGAATTGAGGTCATCGCCATTGATGTAGGGGAAGACGACCTTGCCGTTCTTCGGGTCGGCATCCAGCATCCGGGTCGCCTCGTCGGGGGAGAGTACGAAGCCCATACCAAGAACATAGGAGCCAATGAATGCCTTGCTCTCATTGGCCTTCAGCCGCTTCGGACTCCATTCTTCACGATCGGTGAGGAATGCCGATATAAAGAGAGCCGATCGCCCGAGCAGCGTGCGCTGGCCTCGCCACCGTCCTTTGTGGACATGCACGCGACTCGTAATTACCGCTGCCTTTCCAGGCCAAGGTTCATTCGGGTACGCGGCATAGATGACGGCACCCGCACTGACCATGGCCTCCAATCCGGCCTGCCGTGTGTCGCCTTCTGCGATAGTGTTGACCGCGAGCAGCCCGAAACCGCCGCCTTCGCGCAGCAGGCTCCAAGCCCGCAGGAAGAAATAGGCGACCAGATCCGCCGAGCCACGCCGTCCCTCGGCTATGTGAGCGACCAGCCAATCGCGGAAAGCAGTGCCTGCGACGCCAGTGATGCGCTTTCCTCCCAAGAAGGGTGGATTGCCGACGATGCCATCGAAGCCGCCGCGTTCGCGCGCGAACACCTCCGGAAACTCAAGCGGCCAATGGAAAAGCCGACGTACGTGCTTGCCGCCGGGCAGGTCGGTCGAGAGAGCTGCGACCGATCTTCGACGCATTGAGACGAGCACATCGCTGTCACCTTCGATGGCCGTCCGGCTTGGACGGCGAGCGAAGTCAGCGCGTTTTCCAGAACTGCGCCATTGTCGCCCGATGCGAACACTTCGCCGATGAAGGCATCAGCAACGCATTCTGGCACTTCGAGCCTGCGGCGCGCGTCGGTGTTCAGATGTGCCATGGCTTCCACGTCGCGGATGTCGCGGATGGGCATCTCGCGCAGGCGCGAACGCAGTTCGATGGCCTTGCGCACGGCGTGCTCGACGTTCTGGCCGAACAGGCGTAGCTGGCCTCGGCCGTCCGGGCTCATCGAAAGCTGGGTGAGCTGATCCAGCCGATGGATGCCGAGTAGGCTGTCGCCGCAGCGCAGGTTGTGGTCGAGGAAGCCGACGGGACGGCCCTTGGCCAACGTCACCAGCCAGATGGAAAGTTTGGCCAGCTCGACCGCCAGTGGGTTCAGATCTACGCCGTAGAGGCAGCGTTCGGCGATGAGGCGGCGCGCGACGATGATGCGCGTCTCGGTTTCGCGCGGCAGCGGCTCGACGTTGGCATCGGAATCCGTCACGTTCCCATTGACGGTAACCGAGTGACCCTGCGCCTCGGCCTGTGCCCACGCATCAACCAGCCGATCGGCCAGCCACCGACAGGCTTGGACGAGGAAAGCGCCCGAACCCATCGCCGGGTCGCAGATCTTCAGGTCGAGCAGTTCGGCGGGCGATTTCAGCGCCCAGTCCTCGCGCGGCGTACCCTGCGCGGGGCCGACGTAGGCGATGGGCGCGAGCGTTTCGGCGACAATTGCCTCAGTGAGCGACTTCGGCGTGTAGTGGGTGCCGGTCTCGCGGCGGTCGGAGCCGGTGGTGACGATGAAGGCTCCGGCGGGATAGACCAGCGGGTAGCCCCAAGGGTCAGTGCGCACCAGATGGGCGAAAGGTTTGATACGGTCGCGCAGCACGGTGTCGCCGTTGCAGGCCGTCAACACGCGATCGGCGAGAGCATCGTCCACGGGCCGAGCGAGGTCGTTCCGCACGCGGCTGGCGGAACTGCCGGAACGCTGCTGGAACAGTTCGAGCAAGCGAGCGGCACCGTCCAGTCGCGCGGATTCGAGTTCAGCCAGCGTGACCCAGGGCGACTGGGCACTCTTAGTGGCGTCGAGTTCCAGAGTGATCTCGGCGGCGCGCTTGACGGTGCGCTCCAGCAGGCCCTCATAGACGTAGCCGATCTGTTCGACGTCCAACGCCCGATACGACAGCGTGCGGCCATGGAATTGCTGGATGGCTTCGAGCAGCAGCAACACGGTGCGGTTGTCGATCGGCAGCGGCTTGGCGACGTCGATACCCCAATCGGAGCCACGGGCGCGGCCTTCGAGGAAGGGGAAACGATCCGGATCGAACAACGAGCCGCCCAACGCGGGCAGGCGCAAGTTTTCGTGCTCGATGCCGCCGTACACGGCGCGGAAGACGGCCAACAGGCGCGACCACGCATCCAAGCGGCGCTCCAGAATCTCGTCGGATTCTGCGCGCAATTGCATCCGCAAGGTCGAGAGCGCGTAGTTCGCCTCGTAGCGTTCATCGCCCAACAGCAGCAGGCCGCGTTCTTCGGCGGAAAGCAGGAAGACCAGCCGCATCATCACCGTCAACGCGGCTTCGTAGAGTTCGGCTTCCTTCACGTCGCGCAGCAATTCGCGGTCGCGGTCTTGATCGGCCTTGTCGAGCGCCTGGATCAGCACTTCAATCGCGCGCCGCACCTGTTCGCCCAAGGCGTCGGTCACTTCGTCGTGGAATTTCAGCGAGCGATCGAACAGCGCGGGCAGCCGTTCGGACTCGTCCACGAAGAAACGCCGCATGCCCAAGAGGTGGACGAAGGCTTGGAGGGTGATGGGTTCCTGAGCCCATATGCGCGCATACCAACTGGCGAAAGTGGTGACCGCGCCGACGGGCGCATCAACCAGCATCCAGCGTTCGCCGTTGGTCACCAGTCCGAGACGGCAACCCGTGACGCGACAGAGCGTCACCATGCGTTCCGCCGGCGTGCTGGCCCAGCTGTCCAGCTTCTGGGTGGCATCAAGATCGACGTCTTGCGAGTAGGCGTGGACGAGCATCAGTGGCGTGTCGCCGTTACCGACGACGGCGAAGTCCGGCGACAGGCTCACGCCGTGTTCGGGCCGCGCGACGGCCAGGTGATTGGCGCACCAGTCCTTGCTCTTGAGTACGTCTCCGCGACCGCCCTCATCAAGTTCCAGTCCGCGAGACAGCACCTCGTCGATCCATGCCGCGTGCAGATCGGCGAAACTGGGATCGTCGGTTTCCAATGCTTCACGCCATTCGTCGTAGGCTTGCCGCAGCCGCTTGCGCTTGGTCGCATCAAGTTCTTCCAGCCCCTGCGGGAAGGCTTCCTTCAGGACGGGGACGGCGAGGAAAGGGCCGGAAATCTCGACGAGCGAGAGCCAGTCGTGGTGTTGGGTCTGCGTCACCATGCAGGATCTTCCGCGAAAAATGAGATGGTGACGCCGTAATCGGTGCTCGACCAACGATGCCCGCAACCGCAAACAATGGAGCCATTGAGTTCGACGAATGCCTTCGTCCCACAGTCTTGGCAGTGGATACGCGCGCACTTGCATCCGCGGCACTGACCGGCCAACCACCAGAACCATGCGCCGCCGTCAAACGTGAGCGCACCTTCTTGATCGAGCACGATGCAGTCGACATCGCAGGAAGGGCACATCGTCCATTTGTCAGGAACGATCAACTCGAGGGCATCTTCCACCGACAGAATTTCGAGGTCGCATCCAACATGGTCGGCCTTCTTCTTGGCTGGCTCCGTCCACCCATTCGCCACTACGATGATCGCTTTGTTTGCGCCAACGGCATCAGCTAGTGCAAGGACTGACTCAACCTCTCGTACATCGATGGGAACGGCGTGGAACTTGGCATCGACGATCATCTTTAGCGGATGCCCCTTGGCCTCGATTTCGATGAGCACGTCGATTTGCCGTGGCTGGCCGGTGATCTTGTCCGGAACCGTGACGTTTCTTCTGACGTTACCGAAGTCGTCGATTTGCTCGTAAAACTCGGCGACGGCCTCCTGATATTCCTGCCAGGTCATCATATCGCCACCTCTAACGTAGACTCGGGGACGACGAAGATCACAGCGACCGGAAAGGTGCGGTCGTCGAGCTTGGCGTAACGGGATTCGATGGCCTGAGTCTCTATCTGGCGCTCGCCGGGGATGCGTGCAAGGCGGGCTTGCAGCGCGGCGATGTCGCGGTGGAGCTGCGTGCGTTCGTCCTCGGTGAAGAGCGCGAGCTGCTCGGGCTGCTCGCCTTTCTTCAATTCGGACTGGATCGCCTTCTCCAACTCGTCGAGCACGGTACCGATGTCCTCGATTTCCTGCTGCTTGCGAGTCTGAAGCGTGTTGGTCAGGTAACGAAGGCGTTCTTTGGAACGGGCATCCACGGCTTTCAGGATGGCTTCCTGCTGATGGTCGAAGCGGACGCGCAGCGCGTCGAACAGCGGCGGGGCCGCCGTGATCGGTTTCGATTCATCCAGCCATTGCTGGACGCGGGTGACACCTTCTTCGCGACGGAAGGACTGGTCGCGTAGGTAGCCACCCGATACCGTCAGTTCTTCGTGCAGCCGGTGGTGGTTGCCGCCGGTGACTACCAGTCGCGAAACGACGACCACGGCGGGGCCATCGACGAGCGCGTCCGGCATGGTGCGGATGGTGACACGATGCAGCTTCTTCACGTCGTCCCGTGCCCAGATTTCGGCGCGCAGCAGACGCAGGCACATCTGCACCAAGCGATGATTCAAGTGAACGAGCACGACGTCATCGCGGCCACTGGCGATGGCGTGGTCGAAGGTGATGGGCCGAATCTTTTGGGTGTGCGGGTGGCGAAGCCCTTGCAGACAGCGCGCCCACGAGCCGGACAGCGCAGGCATCCGGAAGACGCTGCCAGACGGCGCGCCCGCAAGTTCGACCGGTTCCAGCGGCGGACGGCCCGCCAGCGAGAGGCCGGTCTTTACGGCCATCAGGACGTGGTCGGGCGTGAGGTGGAAATCCTGCTTGGTGGTGAGCAGACGCTCGTGCAGCTTGGCGACGCGCTCCTTCAACTCGCGTTCAGCGCGCACGAAGTTTTTGGCGCGGGCAATCCGGGCCTCGGCGAGGCGGGTGTCCAAGTCCTTCAGGGAGCCTTCAATAAGGCCCGACATCTGCGGCGCGATGACCGGATTGACACTGCCCGTGTCGGCGCGCATCGAGTCCAGCTTCCGCAGGGCGCGAAGGATGTCCTCGCCGTGGCCGCCGACCGATGCGCCGTTCGCGCCGCCACCATCGACCGGGTGCCAGATCAGCACTTCCTTCTCGCGCTGGCCGTGGCGGTCGATACGCCCGTTACGCTGCTCCATCACGTTGGGGTTGTAGGGAATCTCCAAGTGGATGAGCCGATTGCAGTGGTTCTGCAAGTCGATGCCTTCGGAGGCCGCGTCGGTGGCGAGCAGGATGCGCACGGGCGAATCCTGCGGCGAAGCTTGGAACGCCGCTTTGATGGGTTCGCGTTCTTCTTGCGATAGGCCACCGTGGAGCAGACCGAGACGCTCGCCGCCAAAGCCGTGGCTGGCGAGGATTTGATGCATCCACTGGTGCGTGGTGCGGTATTCCGTGAACAGGATTACCCGGCGATCGTTCCACTGACCATCTGGCTTGAGGTAGGCCGAGAGCCAGTGGAGGATGGCTTGGGCCTTGGAGTCGGCCTGATTCCTGGCTCGCTGTGCCCATGCCCGCAAGTCGTCCAGCGTCGCCCGCTGCTCTGGCGTCAGCGGCATTGAGCGGCGCGTGGCTTCCTCAACGGCTTCGGCTTGAGCGTTTTCGACATCCCCGTCGTCGGCATAGTCCTCGTCGGCTTTCAGGATGGCCTTGTGCAGGATGCGTTCGGCCATCGTGTCCAGCTTCGCGGGCCGCGCTTCTGACAGTGACGTGACGTGCTTTTCGAGCGTGGATGCGAACGCCGCTGGCGACGAGAGCAGACGTTTCTTGAGGAGACGATTGACGAAGGCCGTGCCAAAGCCGTTGCCTGCGTTCTCGGCATCCTTTTCACGGCTCGTGCAGTAATCGTCCAGTTTGCGATGAACCTCGCGCTCTTCCGCCGTGTATGGGACTTCGAGTGCCTGCAAGGTGCGCCGGGCGTACAGGGGATTGCCGTCCGCATCAACCAGATCGCTCTTCAGACGGCGGATCATCACCTGACTAAGACGATTTTCGTCGGGGAGGATGTTGCGCGCGAAACGCTGGTCGTCGAGCAATTCCAGCAGCGAGGTGAACGACTCCGTGTAGCCGTTGTGCGGCGTCGCGGTCAGGAAGAGACGATGCTGGAAGTGTGGGCCGATGGCACGGACGAAGCGCGTACGCTGACTCTCCAGCGCGTAGTGCGCGCCTGCGGAGGGCGCGACGTTGTGCGCTTCGTCCACGACCAGCAGGTCAAACTTGCGCGGATGGCCGACGTGCGGCGGGAGCACATCACGCATGGCCCGCAAGCCTTCTCCGCCCTTGGCCCAATCTATAGACGTGATGAGGCGCGGATGCGACGTCCATGGGTTGGCATGGATGCCACGCTCGCGCCGCAACCGCTTGATGTAGTCGGTATCGACAACGCGGAAATCGAGTCCGAATTTCTCCAGCATCTCAACGCGCCACTTCTCCTGAAGCGACGCCGGGCAAACGATCAATACCGTGCGGGCGCGATGCCGCAGCAGTAACTCCTGAATGACCAAACCAGCCTCGACGGTCTTGCCGAGGCCGACATCGTCGGCAATAAGAAGATTGACGCGAGCCATGTCGATGGCTCGGACCAGTGGATCGAGTTGAAAGTCCTCGATGCTGACGCCACTTCGGAACGGAGCCTGGAGGAACCCCCTGTCGGCGTTGGTGGCCGCGCCCCAGCGCACGGCATCAAGGAAGGCACCAAGCACATCGGAATCATCCTGCCCCGTAATCGAAGGCAGACCTGCCCGCTCAATGACTTGGGCTCCCGGCTCGGTCTCCCAGATGACTTCCAGTTCCTCGCCAAGGCCATCTTCGTCGATCGATGAGAGCGTGACGCAATGTTGGGACGTTGGAAGTTCGAGGCTCAATCCTGCCGCATCAATATCCGCAACAACCCACTGACGGCGGCGCACTTCGACCAGTTGTCCCGGTGCTGGTCGGGCTCGGTATGCCTGCGTTTGCCGTTCGCTCTGGACGCCCATTTGGTTGCCACCTTCCTCTTCAATTCTTACCGGTTCGCGCCACGCGGCGGCGAAGCGCAACGCTTCGAGTCGATCATGGCAACCGTCTGTGCAACAGCCCTTGCTGCCTCGGTCGGTGACTGATGAGACCAAAATCTGAGTACCGTCCAACCAAGAGATCGTAGCCGTTCGTTCGTGTCTGCGTCCCGCAACCGATTGGTCTCGATCTTCTGCCGCCAGAACTCCGCATTACGTTTCGGCCAGGTGGCATGTTCGGGACAACCATGCCAAAAACAGCCATCAACGAAAATAGCGATTCTCCGCCCCGGAAACGCAATATCGGCAACACGACGGGGCTTCTTTAGGACCTCATAATCGATCCGGTACCGCAAACCGATCCGATATAACTCCCGCCGCAACGCGACCTCAGCGCCGGTTGCCTTTTGCCGAACCTTCGCCATGCGACGACTGATTTCAGTCGACGGTGGATCGCGGAAAGCCATGAACGCTGTCTCAGCTATCAGCCGTTAAGCTCGATCGATGCAAGATGTTCCTTGATACTCCGTGCGATAGCGCGACTCAGGTTTACTGGCACCGCATTGCCGATCAGGCGCCCTAACACCGTGAAACTGACCTCGCCATCCTTCGGAACGAATGCGTAGTCGCGCGGGAAGCTTTGCAGAATTGCCGCTTCCCTCAGCGAAATGGCGCGGTCCTGCTCGGGGTGGCCAAACCGTCCGTTTCCAAAGCCATAGCACTGAGTCGTCATCGTAGGAGCTGGCTTGTCCCACTCCATCCGACCATAGACGCCTGGGTAGGTACGGCCGCTCTCGGCACGATGGCATTCAGCGATGAGGTCTTCCGGCCAATCGCGCCATGTCCCCCCTGGTTTCGATGCCTTGATCCGTTGCAGATTCTTCTCTGATAGGGTGGACGCGACGTGCAACTTGTCCCTTGGGGCAGCCTCCCCTGCCGACAAAGAACGCAGTCGACCAATGGCCTGGCGCACTGTCTTCGGCGTTTTGTGCGTCGGCTCGATCATCTCGATATCGCCATGCTTCGATGCGAGCAGCACCATACGCCGCCTCATCTGCGGCACACCATAGCGTGAGCTGTCGACCACGTCGAACCACACCTTGTACCCCAGTCGGGTCAGCGTATCGACGAAGTCATGGAAAACAGCATGCTTAGCAACGGTAGGAACGTTTTCCATCGTGATGACATCGGGTTCTGTGCCCTGCGCAAGACGAGCAAACTCGTACAGCAAACCCCACTTGCCATCTTCGCCATCAAGTTCATAACGCTGGGCGTAACTCGAGAAAGGTTGACATGGCGCACAGCCTGCAAGAATCGTCAGCTCTGCGTCGCCAAACAATGTTCCTAACTCTTCAGTGGTAACCGTGCTGATGTCCCGCTCTACGAACTTGGCTCGGTTGTTCGCTTCGTACGGATAGCGGCATGCCGGGTCCAGGTCGATACCTGCGACCACGGGCAAATCCTCCAAAACGAAACCATGCGTCAGCCCGCCCGCCCCGCAGAACAAGTCGACACAAGAAATATTCGCCACTTCAAACCTCCTCATTGCGTCTCAAGCAGCCTATGGCGCTATTGAAACCGACCGCAGACAACGCTTTCACTCCTTGACCCGACCATCGTGCTCGGCCGCGCCGCCGGATCGTACCCATTCGTCGATCTCGTCGGTCTTGAACTTCCAAAGCCGGCCGATCCGATGAGCGGGCATGTTCCGTTTGTTGATCCATGCGTAGACGGTGTCTTTGCTCACGCCGAGGTATTCCGAGATTTCCTCGACCGATAACCAGCGATCTGACATGAGGTCGATTTCCATCAAAAAGCCGAGAACCGGCCAATCGCGCAATGATCTCATGGATCGTGACCGCAACACATCAGGTTTAACGGGATTTAAGCTGATTGTGGCAGATTGAGCGGGGAGATCCCGCCTCGCACGCCCCCCAGTCCGGCAGGCGATCTACCGCGAAACAGTGCGTGGCGTCAGCCATCCCGCGCAGCCAACGATTTAAAAACGCTTCAAACCTATATCACCCGCCTGAGCACGGCCAGTCACGGCCGCTCCGTCTGGGCAATCCCGCACGGATGAACCTGCCTTAGGAGGTCAGCGATGCTGCCAATATCCCCCCTCGAATTTCTCGCCGCCTTCGCGCTTGCGTTCCTCGGCGGCGCGTTACTTGCCGCTTGCCATTGCAAATACGTGGGCAAGGTCCAGCGTGATGCATATAGCCGTATGCGCGATGTCTCCATCCATGCGTGACCGTCCCTCGTTCTTTCCCTACAACGGGGAGGAGGAAGGCGACGCGTGGCCGCGTGAGCTGCACGGTCTGCCGCCGCCTGAACAAGCCGAGGACGACGAATCGCCGCGCTTTCGCCCCGGCAAGGGACTGGTCTGGCCGTGCCCGTCGTGCTCGTCGCTCCGGACCGAGCAACGCCATATCGCACGGCGCGTTTGCAGCGCCGTCGGCGCTGCGGCAGGCGCCACTAGCGGCGCAGTGGCGGTTCTGTCAGGCGCAGAAACCGGCGCCGCGCTCGGTGCGCTCGGCGGCCCCATCGGGGCCATGTGTGGCGGCATCGCTGGCGCCGTTCTCGCGGGCCTCGTGGCCGGCGCGGCCGGGTGCGCAACGGGAGCTGCTTTTGGCGAAGCACTCGATCATACGGTCCTCAATAACTGGAGATGCGTTGCGTGCGGTCGGCTTTTCACCGTCCGCCCGGGCTAACCTGTTCCATCTACGGCCTTCTCAATTTTTCCATTTCGCCCTGCCCGGCGCTACGTCGGGCTTTATGCCGTCAACTATTCACAGGAGTTCAAAAAGTGCATCTCGTACAGACTATGGCGTTTGCCGGTGAGAAGCCTTGGCACGGCCTCGGCAACCACCTGCCCCCGAAGCAGTCGCTCGAAGTTTGGAAGCGCGCCGCAGGCATGGACTGGAGCATCGAAGAAGCTGAAGTTCGTTTCGTCGCAGCCGGCAACAAGAGCCTTGGTTCGATCCACGCCTTTCCCGAGCAAAAGGTCTTGTATCGCTCGGACACCAAAGCTCCCCTGTCCGTCGTCTCATCGCGCTATGCCGTCGTACAGCCGTCCGAGATCCTAGAGTTTTATCGGGACCTGACCGAGCACTCGGGGTTCGAGCTTGAAAGTGCGGGCGTGTTAAAGCACGGCAAGAAACTCTGGGCGCTCGCGCGCACCGGGCAGTCCGTCGCGCTAAAAGGCAAGGATACGGTCAACGGCTATCTGCTGCTCGCGACGGCCTGCGACGGTACCCTCGCGACCACTGCACAGCACACATCGATTCGTGTCGTCTGCAACAACACGCTGCAGGTTGCGCTGGGGAACTCGGCCGGCGCTGTGAAGGTTGGTCACCGCTCACAGTTCGATGCGCAGGCCGTAAAGCGACAACTCGGAATTGCGACCTCCTCGTGGGATGCATTTGTAGCTCGAATGAAGGCCCTATCCGATTACAAGCTTCCAGACTCTGCAGTCGAAGCCTTCCTGCGACGCGTGCTTACCTATTCGGCTCCCAGCGCCGCCAATCGAGAGGCACTGGCGGTCAATGAGCGGGCCATCAAAGCGATTGGACAGCTCTACTCGGGACGCGGAAAAGGCGCGGACCTTGCATCAGCTAGAGGCACGCTCTGGGGCGTTCTCAACGCCATCACGGAGTACGTCGACCACATCCGCCTAGCACGCAGCGACGACAACCGACGCGACTCGGCCTAGTTCGGCTCGGGCGCCACCATCAAAGGCCGGGCGTGGGACGAAGCGCTCAAGCTTGTCGTGTAACCCTTCGCCGCCCGTTTCCCCTCAACCTCGGCCCGGTCAGCTTCGCCTGCCGGGCCGCATTGTTTTGCGAGGCACTATGACAGCAGTTCAATCTGAGAGGCCACGTACAGGCCGGCCGGCGCTCAAGCTCGTTAAGACGCGAGACCTGAGCCGCGATGATTGGCTCTCTGTGCGCCGCACCGGAATCGGCGGTTCCGACGCAGCCGCGGCCGTCGGCCTGAGCCCATATGTGAGCCGCCTGGCGCTTTGGATCGACAAGACCGGAAGGTCCGAAGGCATGCCGAGTCCGGCCCCGGACGATACTACCTCGCCCACCTATTGGGGGACGTTGCTGGAACCGATTGTCGCTGCTGTCTACACGCGCGTCACCGGCAACCGCGTGCGTAAGATCAACGCGGTTCTGCGTCATCCGACGATCCCTTGGATGCTCGCCAACATCGACAGGGAAATCGTCGGGGCGAGCGATGTCCAGATCCTCGAGTGCAAAACCGCGGGAGAGCACGGCGCGCGACTGTGGCGCGACGGCGTCCCCGAGTACGTCGAGTTGCAAGTACAGCATCAGTTGGCGGTGACGGGTAAGGCAGCCGCCCATGTTGCCGTTCTGCTCTGCGGTCAAGCTCTCGAAGTATTCCGGGTCGAACGCGACGACGCCTTGATCGCCCGGCTCATCGAACTTGAGGAACGCTTTTGGCGTTACGTCGAAACCGACACGCCGCCACCAGCGGACGGCTCCGAGTCGGCAGACCGGGCCTTGCGGCATCTGTATCCCGGCAACGGCGGCACTGTGGACTTTACGGACGACCGACGCTTGTCGTCCGTGTTCGCAGACCTCGTTGCGGTGCGGGCGGAGATCAAGGCGCGTCAGTCCATCGAGGCACAGCTCAAGCAGACGATCCAGCAGGCAATGGGCGAGGCCACGCACGCCGTGTTCGAGACAGGTTCGGTGTCGTTCAAACGCAGCCGCGATTC
The DNA here is from genome assembly GCF_001523835.1 of Burkholderia sp. ABCPW 14. NCBI lineage: Bacteria > Pseudomonadati > Pseudomonadota > Betaproteobacteria > Burkholderiales > Burkholderiaceae > Burkholderia > Burkholderia sp. ABCPW 14. The sequence continues at coordinate 26,186 of NZ_LOVS01000128.1, forward strand.
GTCCAGCGTCGATCTGAAACGGCTGCTCGCCGATCACCCCGAGTTCGAGATGCAGTACGCAATCAGGAAGTCCGGGGCCCGGCGCTTCCTGTTGTCCACCCGAACGCAGTCCGCTCGCGCACAGGCGAAAAACGAATCTCGACTGCCTGACCGCAATCATGACTTTCTCGCGGCACGGCGTGCTCGCACAGGCGTTCGTAACGGACGCGTTGAGCAAGCACGCCAGCCACATCGCCGCAATGTCGCCCGAAGCATTGAAGGGGCAGTTTGGAGATCGCCCAATGATCAGCGCCGAAGCGTGGCAGGCCGTTGCACGAGAAATCGCAAAGAGCTGGAAGCCCACCTCGCGCGCTAGCCGTCGCAGCGGTTATTTCATCGCCGGCGGCGCGTAAACCCCACTTACCCATTTCAAGGACCAACATGCTCAAGGGACTTTCCCTCACTCCGCCCGTTGTGGGCCGCATCTCCATTGGCCGTGTGACAGAGAAGAACGGCAAGCGCGTGCCCGCCGCGGACGACCAGTTCACGCTGACGACCCAAGTGCAGCAGCGTGGCGAATGGCTTATGCACCCTCTGAACGAGCGGTTACGCAAGGCCGCTCCAGGCAAGCTGCGCGCGATTCCCGTACGCATGCTTTTCAACAGCCCGAACCTGAACTTGCGGGCGGACTATTCGCTGTTCGACCGCGACACGGGGCGCCCCGTGTGCGTTGGCAACGGCGAAACGTGCCGGCGAGTCTATATGGATGGCAGCGGAATCGAGACCCTACCGTGTCCTTCGCCGGACGGTTGCGCCTTCGGCCAGCAAGGCGGCTGCAAACCTTACGCACGGCTGAACGTAATCGTTGATGACGAGGAAGGAGACCAGCTTTCGTCGTTCATATTCCGCACGACATCCTGGAACTCGATCCGCACGCTAGCCGCGCGCCTACATTACTTCAACGCCGTGTCAGGCAACCTTCTCGCTTGCCTGCCGCTTCAACTCGTGCTCAGGGGCAAGTCGACGGCGCAAAGTTACAGGGCGCCGATTTATTACGTCGATCTGGGCGTTCGTTCGGGCAGCACGCTTGAGGAGGCGCTGGTGGAAGCGAAGGAACTCGACGCACGACGCAGGGCAGCCGGCTTCGATCAGGCTGCGCTCGATGCCGCCGCCGGCGCGGGGTTCGCGAACGGAACGTTCGAAGATAGCCCGGACGAGCAAACTGCGGTGGCGGAAGCGTTCTTTCCACCCTCGGAGCTGCGAGATACGGATCGTGCCTCACCGGCGGTACCGGAAGCGCCGAGCTCGGCTGCGCCGACGTTGCGCGAGAAACTGGAGCGCAAGGCGGTGCTGCTCGAGGGGAAGGCAGCATGAACGTACGGCACCGAGCGCTCCCGCTGGCGGTCCTGGCGACGTCGACTGCGCTCAGTCTGTCGATTCTTGCGGGCTGGCAACGAGGCGGCACGTTACCGGAACGACTGATCTGGATCGCGATCGGCACGGTGCTTGTCACAAGCGCGCATCTGTTACCCGTTCTGATCCGGGATACACCAATACCCATTCGGTGCGTGGGTAGCCTGTTATGGGCGGCGTGTCTTGCGACGGCGTGCTACGGGCACGCGGGGTTCTTTGCTTTCGCACAGCAGCATGCAGGCGAGCAACGGGCTTCGACGGTGCAAGCCGGTCCAGCGCCGTCCTCTGCCCGCAGTCTCACGGCCGTCATGGTAGAGCGCGCCGCCGTGACTGCGCAGCTCGCGTCAGCCAACACGCGCTACTGCGCGGGTAACTGCGTCACGCTGGCAGGGCGGCGCGTAACGCTCGCCGCCCAGGTCGATGCGTTGAACGCGGAAGCCGATGAGATCCGACGTCAGCAGGCCGCGACGGATCGAATCACGACACAGCGCGACAGACTACTCGTCGATCCAGTCACGGCGCGACTTGCCGCGCTCCTCGGTACGACGGTTGGTCGCGTCGATCTGCTGACCGGTCTCGGGTTTGCTGCCGTACTTGAAGGCGTCGCATGCCTCTTGTGGACGGTCGCACTTCGGTCGCCGTTACCGGCGGTGAACCTCGCTGCGATGGAAGTCATGCCGGCAGTACGCTCTACAGTCACCGCGACGGCTGACGTGACTCCCACGGTAGTCACCTCGGTCGCCGCGGACGTGGCTCGATCCGTGGCAACACCAGTCGCCGCAAGTCACGGCGGCGAGACTCTGCGTAGCAATCCCTCGGCGCTCGATCACGGCAGTTTGGCTAGCAGTGACGCGCCGTGCGACGACCGGGTTACGGCGTTACCGGCCGCCGCTCCCATCGACGACCACCTAGCGCAACTCGCCCGAGATGTCGCGGCCGGCTTGGTACGTCCTACGGTCGCTGATATCCGCCGCCATTTACGTTGCGGGCAGAGGCGTGCGGCGGAGTTACGCCGCCAACTCGCCGCAATCTCCTCGACGGCATAAGGCCGGGCTTAGTGCCCGGCCTTAGCTGCCTCGTTTTCCATCCCTTTCTCATCGTCACGAAACATGGACTCGAATGATCTCGTCCCCAGTATCAGCATCGCGAATCTCGGCAATCAGCGTGTCGCAGTCGTGCAGCGCGTGCGTGCCGCGCTGGATCTGCTCGGCGAAGCCCAACAGCTTGCGAAGTCAGCCAATCTAGGGTTCCCGCGGCTTGTGCTCGACGAAAGCTATGGCTGTCACGGCAGACCAATCATTACCGGAGAGTACGCAAAACGCGACGAGGCCGAAGCCGCGATGGTGCGGATCATCGACATTCGCGGTTGGGACTACCTGCTATCGCAGTCGGGCTTGCGAACATTCATGGACTCGAAAGCCCGCGAGCAATGGAGTAACCAGATTGCCGAAGGCGACGTCCCTGAACTCACCGCGGCCAACATCGAGGCCACGTTCACGCAGCTTTACGGTGCGCGCGGCGACATGTTCGAACGCGGCGTACTCGAATGCTTCAGGCAGCTATCGTGGAACTACAAGAGCAACGAGCCTTTCCGGTTCAGCAGAAGGATCATCCTGAAGTACCTGTTCAGCGGTGGCTTTCTCAACTATCGAGCAACCGACAAGCTGGACGATCTGATTCGCGTCTTCTTCGTGTTGGATGGCAAGCCCGAGCCCGATCATCGACACGGCGCGCATGTGCTCGTCGCGGGCGACCGCCAGAGCCGACGTACGGAAGCCGAAAATGACTACTTCCACCTACGCTGGTTTAAAAACGGCAACGCTCACCTGACGTTCAAGCGGCCGAACTTGGTCGAACAGATGAACCGCATCCTCGCCAAACACTACCCGAACGCGCTCGCCGCCGAAGCCCGGTAGTCCACGACTTCCTGCGCAGTCCTCGGACGCGCATCGCGTCTCAGCCATTTCCCCTTCTCTTTCAACCTGCAAGCATCCGGGACGACCGGAGGCACGTGTTCGACCACACATTCTGGAGAAACTTATCTTGGACTCTTCTTCGGTTCATCGCGCCGGCCCGCGCTTCAAGCTCGGCCGGATTCTCGCCACGCCCGGCGCGCTTGAGGTTATTGCCGACGCACGCATTTCGATCGTCGATCTGCTGATCCGGCACATGAGCGGTGACTGGGGCGATCTGCCTGACTCCGATCGAGAACAAAACGATGCGGCAATCACGACCGGCCAGCGGATTCTGTCTAACTACACGCTCCCCGGCGGCCGGACGGTCTGGCTTATCACGGAAGCCGATCGCTGCACGACGACCTGTTTGCTGCCGGCCGAGTACTGACAGAGCACATCAACGAGGCAGCGAGGACATCGGCTGCTCGAGGAGCCGGTCGATGAAGTCGTGTGGGTCTGCCTCTAACGCACCCAAGAAAGCAAGGAGTTCGATCACGTCCAAGCGGCGACTGCCGCTTTCGACCTTCGACACGAAACCTTGCGGGCGACCGATTCGGTCGGCCACGTCCTGCTGAAGCAGTCCGCGTGCTTTGCGCAGCTCCGTCAGAAGCGCTGCGATGCGCTGGTAACGAGGATCGTGAAGGGGATGGGTCATCCAAAAATACTAAATCCGCATCCAGGATATTCCACATCCGCATACGATATATTTCAGGAGAAACCATGTTCATAAGTCTGTGGTGCGCAGCGTCTGCCGCGACGGCGCTGGGCATCGCTTCAGATATGCGATGCCTCGGGGTCAATTGCGTCGGGACGTCACGCAACGGTTGGCTGTTGGCCTGTGCCTGCGCGGGGCCGATTGCGGCAGGCGTCTACATCTATCGGCGGCGCGCCGTTTGGCGGTCACTCATCACTGCGGTGTGGCAAGCCGTCGGCGACGAGTCGCACCCGATGCATGAGAGGCGACAGCGTCTGTTGGCGTTACGTCAAACGGGCGTCATCAGCCGGCGAGTCTTTCTCGCTTGCTGGGAACAGCTCAAGGACGAAGAACGGTTTCCGGGGGTGCGCAACCGATAGCTGCCTAGCGCGATCGCGCATGAGCCGCGCATGTCGTTTGGGCAATCAAAGCATCGCTCCCGCTTCAGCGGAGCGTCGTTCAAAGGAAATGAAAAGGTGAAAATGAGCCATACCAAGGGGTTTGCCAAGCTGGCATCGGTCGTCGCAGTCGGAGCGGCGCTCACGGCATGCGGGGGCGGTGGAGGATCTGGTACCAGTACGACGACAGCCACCACAAATACCCAGCTCACGGGCAAGGCGATCGACGGCTACCTGGCAGGCGCTACTGTCTGCTTCGATAACGGTCACGGTGCGTGCGATCCCAGCCTGCCGTCCACCACGACCGATGCCAGCGGCAATTACACGCTCAACGTTTCCAGCAACGTAACCGGCAAGCAGCTCGACGTGCTCGTCACCTCGGACACGACCGACGGCGGCAACAAGTTCACCAGCACGTTCGCGATGTCGGCGATCGTGTCCGGCAATTCGCAAAACGTCACGCCGCTCACGACGATGGTGGTCGCGCAGCTCAAGGCCGGGAAGTCGCAAGCGGACGCGATCACAGCTGTGCAGAACCTCATCGGCAGCAGCGTTGATCCGAATGCGGACTACGTCGGCAACGGCGACACTAGCACGGCAGCTACTGCCGCTAGCATGGTCAGTCACATGACGGCACTGGCCGGCCAGGGGCCGATCTCGTGGTCGCAAGTGCAGGCAACCATGAACGCGTACGCTGCAAAAGGGTCGGTGATCGGCGTGCAGCAATCCGATGTCGATGCACAGCTCACTAATCCAGCCTATAGCACGCTGGTCGATGCGACGACGGCACTTGCTAGTCCGCTTTATACCGTTGATGGAGACCTTTCGCAGTTCATCGTCGGAAGCAGCATTTCGGCGGCGCTCTCGCCTGTTCGCGAAAACGTCACGCTCTCGGGTTCGACGCTTTCGGTTACGCAAGAGGTTCAGAGCAACGGAGCCTGGTCGGCGGCCTCGCCGGTCGGCAGCTACGACGCGGGTTTCAGTGGTTCGTGGTTGTCCAATGACGCTGGGGTCGGTGCTTACCTAATGAAAGCGGACGGTACATGGACGAACTGGCTGACGGCTGCGCAGTTGCATCCGTCGTACAGCCTATCCACAGTCGGCTCCAAGCTCGTCGGCACCGACCCGAACACCGGGGACGTTGTCACGGTCACCTATCGGACAATCGATGTCAGCGGCCAACCGCTCTCGAGCGCGCTGCAGATCGACTACCGCAATCCCGTCCGCGGAGCCATGACGGGCACCTTCCCGTCCGGGACGACCGCCTACCTTGCTACAACCGCCTACTCGAACGATCGCCTGATGCTCGTCAACCAAGGGCTCGGTATGCCTTGGATCAACGGCGCAGACGTGAACTTGTCGACGGTCGTCAACGGCGCTGTTCTGTACAGCCTCGGCGACCCGGCGACGACCTACACGACGGTGCAACAGGCCGTTGGGACGCAGACGGACATCGCCGGCGGGTGCCTGCTGCTAAGCATTCAGGCAGGCGGTGTCGCTCAAGTGGTCAAAAGCGGCAAGTCGGGATGTAACTACAGCAATGTACCGCTCTCGTTCCCGGTTACGGGCAGTTGGTCCGTCTATTCGCGCAATGCGAACGTCATCACGATCGGCCTGCCGAAATCCGTTGGCGCACCAACCGTGCCGATCGATGACGGCATCAAGAACGTGATCAACGCTGGTGGTTCGCTCGTCGTCGGTTTAATGAACGGCAAGCTCATGGGCGGCTTCATTCTGCCGGCCAGTCAGCCGATGACCGCCGCTCAGTTCCCGTCAGCGACGACCGACACTATCGCAACGTCCATGCGCGCCGCGGCCGCGAGCCTGAGCATCCAACAAAACCCATAAGGACGCGCGTCCTTTTTCGCTCCCGACGGCCTTCCCTTGGGAGCGATTCCTTCACTACCAGACATCATGAAACAATCCAGCCGACTTGCCACGACACCCCTCGCGATCGTCACCGCCGCGGCGCTTTCAGCCTGCTCGAACGGCCCTTCCGACAGCGACGCCAAGGCTGCCATCCAAGCGTCCCTGGGAGGCTGCGAATACCTTTCGATCGACCACTTCGAGAAAGTCAACGGTACGCCGCAGGGCGATGGTCATTATCTCGTAGACGTGAAATACACGGTGTCGATGAAGCCAACGCCCGACATCAAGGCTTATGCCAGCGAGAAGTACGCAGAGGAGGTCGACAACCTGAAGAAGCAACTCGCACATGCGCATGATGTCGAGAACGCCTGGAAAGCTGATCAACAGGCTTGGATGCAGGCGAACCCCGGGCAGGACGCCGCCGCGTATGAAGTCGCCCACCAGGACGGTTGGGCCGACTATCAGAAGGTCATGCCGCTCCTTCTCGGGGGCGACCACCTCGTGAATAACGCACCGCGAACAGCCAAAGCGGCAATGGAGCGCGCCATGCGGCAAAGTTGTCCCAACGTCAACTCGTCGCTGCTCGACAACTTCTTCAACGGAAACGAGCCCGTTGAGCAGTATGCGGACGGAATTTCAGAAACATTCAACGGCAAAGTCGCCACGATAAAGACGGACAACGGTTGGCAAGCGGACCGCTGATTCACGCTCCCGTGAAGCCCATCGGGCACCCGCGTCGCCAGAACATGCCAACATGCTGAGGCGCGCCGTATGGTGCGCCCCTACCGCGCCGCACTTCTTTTTTTGTCGGATCGCGCTGACAAAGGCGTGGTGTACAGTGCAGCATCGGTTCCGGCATAGCCCTCGGATTCGCCGGGACTTCTTTTGCCGACCGGGTCGCCGGTCGGCGCTTTTCACGACTCCCGCCTCCAGCCTGGAAGCTTCGCGTCCAGCGAACGTAAAGCATGAAGGTCACTCTCGAGTATCGGGTCTGTCCGTCTTCGGATATCGGACTCAGCGCGATCAAGCCGAAGTCTCATGATGTTGATTTCATGCAGAATCATAGCCCGATGAGGATTTCGCGCGCCATTTAGACGACTGGCATGTCGCTCGAATAAATAGATAGCTCCCGCAAGCATGCTAAGAGACTCACCGGCAAGCGTGAGTGATGCGGTGCCATCCCACCCATTCTTGGAAGGAAAGACTGCCACAACGGCAGTAAGCATGAATCCCAGGAACAACATCCCGCACATGAGCATGTCTTTTTTCCCTTCAGCTACTAGAATCACCGGATTTTCTTGATAGCTTTTGAGAACCTTCATCTTCCTCATTATTGAGGCCACCTTTGCACGATGCCGATCGGATTTCCAGCGGCGAATCGTTTTCAGTGCATCTGGACCCTTGCTAACAATACCAACGACGGCTGCGGCGATTGCGAGCGATGTTTTAATTATCGAAATGTCTATCATAAGTGGAACGACTACGAAATGTCCGCGAATAGAAATTCACCAGTCCGCCGAACAACGAGCGGTCGGGGCATACGTTGACCGAGAGACTTCGGATCGGGTGGTATTTCGGACAACATCCCGCAGGCGCTATCACCAAATCGCATCAACGACCTCTTCCCAAAACGTACGCCGGAGATCGACAAGACTCGCAACTTCGAGGTTCCTAACAATCGAGATCAAGCTTGACTGGAAAGAGCACTGAACGCGCCGCGGGACCGCGCGGGGGCATGCTGGCGTCACCACGTGGCCGCACGAACATGTACGCGCCCGTCAGTCGAGTCTCGCTCGCTTCAGTCCCGCCGGCACGTATCCCGAGAGCGCCTTCGATGCGCCAATAACTTAGAAGCTGTTGCGAAATTAGTTAAACAGAGACTTTAGACGCGTCCAGCAAATCAAAGCGCAAGCCAGAGACATGAAGGCCTCGTGAACATGAGCATAGCGTTCGTAACGAATCTTGAGCCGTC
>NZ_LOVS01000129.1:0-2414 GCF_001523835.1 Burkholderia sp. ABCPW 14
TCGCCGTGTCGTTTGGCGTCTTCGCGCGCAGCGTGTCGGTGGCGGTGTCGTTCAAGGTCTTGGCGTGCGTCGGTGGCGTGGCGCCATGGGGCGGCGGCTCGGCGTGCTCAGCGTGCTCAGCGTGCTCGGCGTGCTCGGCGTCGACGGCGGTCTTGTCCGACGCGCTGGCATGCTCGACGGCGGTATCGTTCGAATCTCTCGTATACACAATGGTGATGGCGTTGGATGGGTTCGTGTTGGATGGGTTCGGGTGAGCGGCATGCTTGCCCATGTCGGCGGGGTCATCGGCGGGACCATCGGCGGGGTCGTCGTGCATGCGCTCGGTCGATCAATCGTGCGCCGGCCCGGCCGGCCGCGACGCCGCCGCGAACGGCTTGCCCGCCTGCGCGAGCGGCGCGCCGCTCGCCTGCCGTCCGTCGAAGCCGCCGCCCAGCGCACCGATCAGCCCCACCCGCAGCGTCCGCCGACGCGCCTGCAGCTCGATCGCGTGCGCCCGCTCGTCCAGCAGCGTCAGCCGCGCCAGGTTCACGTCCTTCTGCATCCCCATCCCCCGCCGGTGCCGCTCCTCCGCCAGCGCCACCATCCGCTGCGCCGAGCGCACCGCCTGCTGCTGTTCCTTCAGCAGCGTATCGACCGTCGACAGCGACGTTAGTTGCCGCGCCACCTCGCCCAGCGCCCCATCCACCGTCTGGTTGTACTGCGCCAGCGCCACGTCCGCGTTCGCCACGTCGCCCCCCAGCTTCGCCTTCAGCCGGCCGCGATCGAAGATCGGCAGCGACAGCGCCGGCCCGATCGAGCCGCCCAGCGCATCCCGCGAGAACAGCGACGCCGGCGTCAGCGCGAACAGTCCGCCCAGCGCCGCCAGGTTCACGTCCGGGTAGAACGACGCGCGCGTGCCGTCGATCGCCGCGTACGCCGATTCCACCCGCAGCCGCGCCGCGACGATGTCCGGCCGCCGCCCCAGCAGCTCCGCCGGCAGCCGCGCCGGCAGCGGTGCGTCGGCGAGCGGCGCGAGCCTCGGCCGCGCGAGCGACAGCCCCCGCTCCGGCCCGCGGCCCGTCAGCCCCCCCAGTTGCAGCTTCAGCAACTGGATCTGCTCGTCGGTCAGCGCGATCTGCTCGAGCAGCTTGCTGCGCTTGAGCGCCGCGTCGTCCGCGTCGTAGCCGTTGTCGATCCCGCGCGCCGCGCGCTCGCGCAGCACCGTCTCGACCTGCTCGCTCGAGCGGCGCTTCTGCTGCAGCAGGTCGCGCAGCGCGCAGGCCCGGTCCAGCTCGCCGTACAGCGTCACCACCGCCACCGACAGCGTGAGCCGCGCCTGCTCCGCCTCGACCCGCGCCGCGTCGCGCATCGACATCAAGCCGCGCGTCGCCGCCGCGTTCTTGCCCCACAGGTCCAGCTGGTAGTTCAGCCCGACGAACAGCGACGATGACGACATCACCGATTCGCCGACGAGCGGCACCGACACCGGGAAGCCGTTCACCACCGTGTTCACGGTGCCGCCCGAGCGCGGCAGGTGCGCCTTGCTCAGCGACGCGCCCGCCGTCGCCGTCAGGCCCGTCAGCGACTCGAACTGCTGCAGTTGCGACTGCGCGACGCCGATCCGCGCCTGCGCGGCCTGCAGCGTCGGGTTGCGCTGCAGCGCTTCGCCGACCAGCGTGTCGAGCTGCGGATCGCCGAACTGCCTGACCCAGTCGGGGCTCGGCCACGCGCCGTGCGTGGCGCCGCCCGTCGTCTGCGCGAGCGCGTCGTCGTCCGGCTCGCGCGGCGCGAGCGTCGGCTTGAAGCCCGACGGCACGCAGCCGGCGAGCGTCCATGCGAGTGTCGCGAGCGCGAGCCAGTTCGCCGCACGTCCGACTGTCGTTCTCGTTGCTTCCTGATTCATCCGCGTCGGGTGTCCTTCATGCGCGCCGGGTCGTTTGTCATGGTGTAGCGTTGCGTGCGTCAAATTCGACAGATCATCCGCCTGCCGTCTGGTTGCATCGACAGCCTGATTTCGAGGTTATCTCGCCGTGATCTCGCCCTCGTGACGCAAGGCGTCAGGCATCGCGTCGCGGCGAGGTTCGTTCGGGCTGCTTGACGATTCCGGTTGCCCCGTGCTGCGTTGCTGCACGCTCGCCCAAGCCGCCCCGCGCGAGCGCGCTGCGTCGATCGCCCCCAAGCGGCCGAACACTCCGTCGAGCACGCCCAGCGCGATCCCGCGCAGCTTCGCCCCCTTCTCCCGCTCGCACAGCACCACCTGGATCACCTGCCACACCGTCAGCAGATTCGGCACCAGCGCGACCGGAAACCGCAAGCCGTACTGCAGCCCCACCTGCATCGCGTTGCGCGCGCCGTAATACCGCCGCTGCCACGAATGGTGCATCGCGCTCAGCTCGAACGGCCCCACCCGGTGCCGCCGGCGTGCGCCGATCCGG
>NZ_LOVS01000130.1:0-19527 GCF_001523835.1 Burkholderia sp. ABCPW 14
GCGCGGTCGGGTGTCGGCTTGCGGCCTGCGTACCGGCGATTGCGTGGTGCTCGAGCAGGCAGCAGCGGCTCGATGAGTGACCACAATTTGTCGTCTACAAGTTCTTTAGGCATCGCTTCCTGTCAGGAAAAACAAGACAGGAAGTTAACACCAAGTCGGAAAAGTTAACAGACCCGAAACTTAATTTCGCAACAGCTTCTAAGCATAAGGTGCACAATCAAGCGCATTTTTTAAATAGTTGATTAAAACAATTTAAAAAAAGATAATGCAATCAATGCATGATGCCGGGGTTTCCCAATTACGTCAGGATAACCAACCACTTGAGCGCCGCACGCCGCTCACTTCAACCATACTTCTCGACAGATTGATGCAGTTGCCACTCAACGGCGCGGCGTCCGCCTGCGTCCCATTTGGTCAGTACTCGAAATCAAATACTTGCGATACGCAATTCATTGCGCCGTTCGCTCGAGTAGGCCCATACGCGGCGATTCACATTGCCTTCGAATGACTTTTCAGATAGTGAGAAATTCTATATTTTGAGCAAGTACTGCATCGACGGCTGTGTCGTATTCGATAGTCAGGCGATGACGCTTTCTCGCGGCGACATCGTCACTACACTTACCGCCAACGAAACTGAGCTGCTTTCCATCTTGATGCTGGGCACGGCCAGCAAGCAGGCGGTGATCGAGCAAATCTGGGAGAGCAAGGGGCTCTTCGTCACGGAAGGCAGTTATCACCAGCTTGTGCGCGCGCTGCGTGTCAAGCTCGATGAGCAGGGCATCGCGTCGACGCAAGTAAAGACCCTACCGCGGCTCGGCCTCAGATTCGTCGGGTTTGCCGAGCCGCTCGACGATTCGCAGCCTGCGGCGGACGTGTACGCAGCGCCCGCTCCGCCGAAGCCGCGCGCCGCCTCGTCCGATACTCGCGCACACTCCGGTGCGCCGATTGCGCCGGAAGCAGTACTGCACCGCGCGGAACCGGTCGGGCCGCCATTCGACGCGACGCAAGCCAGACGCCCTGTCGCGCGTGCAGCGAACGTCCGATCGCCGCGCCGCCGCGCAGCGTACCTCGCGATCTACGTGATGCTTGCGGCATGGGCCGGCGTGCTCACGTGGCAAACATTCCGACACCCCGACAACACTTTCCGGTTTCGCTTCGCACAAACCACCGACGGCATTCACTATTTCTCCGACGGCCGCATGAACCAGCCCGACTTGCTAAAAGCCATCGACGTCAAACCGCCCAAGGGCAGCTTCGTCTACGAAATCGAACTGGGATCGAACGACTGGCTGGCGGTATGTCCGGAATCAATCTACAAAACACCTGAACTGTGTCAATCCTATTTCATCGAAAAGAGCAACTAATCGCGCTGTGCATAGTGATGTTGACCGGATGGACGGCCTGGTATGTCACTGTCGGTGCGTATCGCGACCTGCCGCGAAGCAAATGCGTGATCCGTCAGCCGCGCTTGGTACTGAGCAAGAACGGCGTGACGCGTCAGGCTGTCCTGACGACGTCGTTCTGGCTCGACGTTCGCCGCGTGCACGTGTCGGGCTGCTTCGAGCAAGAGAACGTGAACCTGTCCATCGATCGCAGTTGCTCGCTACAAACGCTTTTCAGAGGCGACGGCGCGCTGCTGTATCGCGTGAACCACGTCGCCTATACGGCGAGCGACAGCGCGGCGTCACATCCGCTGCCGTCCGCGCTACCGGACGTCGGGGACGAAATCGATCTGCGTTTTCGTAAGCTTGCATCGAACGCATGGATTGTCGAGACAGGTGACGATCGCGCCGGCATGTGCATCGCAGAGCCTTGATTCCGGCTTCGCGTCATCGGCCGTGAATCGACGTCGCCGACAATCGGCTGCTCTCCCATTGCGGCCCGATGTCCAGCGCGGTTCCTTCGCGACTGGGTCAAAGCTCAGCAGGCCAAGGACGCCGCGGCATAATCCGGGGCCGGTGGAACGCGAAAAACCGAGGGGACCTCAGATTTAGTCTGGTTCACCGCAGGTCAATTACCTCCAAAGCAATCTCGAGTCTCTGATCGACTATCGCATCCGGCAGCGCATCGGCCTGCGCATCTCGACCAGCTTCGTCGAATCGTCGATCAATCGGAGAGTGGGCCGTCGGATGGGCAAGAGCCAACAAATGCGCTGGAGTTGCGCGGGAACCCACAGTGCGGTGCTAGTGCGCGTTGCCCTTCTGAACCAGGAATTCCACGAACTCGCTCGGCGGCAGTTTCCGTGGATTGGACGGCGTCGCTTGTCATGGCCCTGGCAAAGATCATCCCAGGCCTTTAAACGGCTTCCTTCAACAGCATCGCATCCGCAAGGCGCAGTTTGCCCTCGGCCACCTGCGCCTCGAAGACGGGACTCCGCCCTTGATCCGGAGCGCCGTGCTCATCCCATGAAGAAGGCTGCCTGGCCAGGCAGCCTTCGGCACAATTTCACCTATTTGCACCAGCGCCCTCGAATGCGCGTCGTTTGCGCAGCGCATTCGAGTCGGCGACCGCTGTAACCTCGACCGTATCGATTGTGCCTAGTGCGTCACGTGCAGGTACGGAGTGGTTGTCAATGCGCCCGAGATCGCGCAGCCTCCGGAAAGCGCCACGTTGCTCAATCCGATCGTGGTTTCCCCGTCGGTTTCGCGAATCTGCGCGGTGACCCGACTCGGACCGCATTGTCCGCCGACAAAGGGCGCCGCCACGTTCACCAGGACGTTGTCGATAGTCAATTGCATCGGGTTATCGACTTGGCCCGTCCAAGGCGATGTTGCGGTGGCATTCGCTTTGACGACTTTGCAGAGTGCCGATCCGCTGAATGCCGCGCTCGTGACCGATACTTTTCCGGCGCCGTCGATGGTGCCCGCAAAGACGATCGTACAACCGATTGGGATGCCGGCCTTACTCACCGTGGCTGGACCGCTTGCGGTGAACGGAATCGGGGCGCCGGCGGGCCCTGGCGGCGTCACGACGGCTGCATGGGCCGAACCGACGGCGAATAGGAAAGACAGTCGAATGCAAGCAAGGAATTTGGATGCCGGATAGTTCATTAGATATTCCTTTAGAAGATGCTGCTTATCGACACGGGAATTCATCTGAATCGATGCGAACGATGAAAAAATATCCCGCGGAGTTTTGACGAAAACACGATGCAACGGGATGGAAACCTATTCAGTCACCGTGGCGCATGGAGATGCGCCATACAAGAGTCGCTTCAGCGGCATTGGTCAGTCCATCCGTCGAAGAGAATATCGACGGGCAACCGTCATGCATGATTAACTGCTATCAACCTCAATGCCGCGCTGACAGCGTGACACGGAAAGACGGCTTGTATAAATTGGCGATGTTGATATAAATTAAATTTGTTAAAAGCAATATGACCTGGGAAGGCAATACCTTAAACAAATGGATGGATATTTTTATCGGATTCTGTTGGCGCGCCGCAGCCAGTTGCATCATCAGGTCGGCGGCTGTGATGAAGCGCGTCTTGATGGCGTTTCCCCACCGAAGTAGCCCACTGTAAAGACAGTGGCAAGGCCGCGGATGAAACCTTGTCATGAAGAAATGAACCGCCCTGGATTTTGTGGAGGCGCCAACTTGCGAGCTTGCAAGGAGATATCGAACGGATTGAGCGACGTTTGGTAGCAATACCACAGGACAACGTTCAGATGCAGTCGTTGCACGCCATTCCCGGCGCAGGTCCTTTGACCGCCACAACTCTGGTTATCCATGCAACGGAGTTCCGGCCCGTCCTTCGCGGCGGACTGGGTCTCCGTCGGCCCGCTATCGCGGGCGAATGCCCGCCCCGCTCGCCACCGACGGCGCGGCGCGCAGCCCCGCGGCCAGGTAGAGAAACTTCCATCCCTGATACGTCTGCTCGTTCTCGAATTCCTGATACCGTCTCGGAAACCCGGAGCGCTTGATGGTCGGCGCGTCCGAATGGCTGTAGACGCCGTAGATCCGATCGCCCAGCCGCAAGGACAGCCAGTCGGTCCTGCCGGTGATCGGATCCGGGTAGATTCGGCGCAGATGATGCATCGGCGCCGGAAAGCGCGTGTCATTCAGCAAGTCGTCGACGGAGGCCGGATACACGCGGCCAACGCGGTAAAACCGCAGAATCGCCAGCCGGTATTGATCTCCGGCGAACAGCAACTGCCTTTCCTGTTCGCGCCGACGCTGCAGTGACCATACGTCGAGCGCGCCCGCCAACGCAACCGACATCAGCATCAGCGCAATCAGTAGCGCGAGCATGACGAGCCCGCGCTGACGCGGTCCGCCGAACCCGCAGCGCCGCCCTCCACCGGGCCTCGCCTGCGCTCGACGGCGTGACGAATAAGCGGAACGGCTCATTTCGCCGCCCCGTCTGCGTGCGCGAGCGCGCCTTGAACACCGCTCGCGGGCGCGACATCGTAGACGCCCTGCTGGGTTTCGTCCGGAGACGCGATCACCGCCCATTTGTCGTCGTCGTTGACCGGATCGACCGGAACCGCGCGCAGGTAGTGCTTCGTCACCAGTTCATCGAGCGTTTCCGGATATTTCCCGTTGTCGCCGTAATATTTGTCGATCGCGTCGCGCATCACGGACACGTTCTGCTGCCTGACTTGCTCCTTGCCGCGCTCGATGCTGTGCATGTAGCGTGGCAGGGCGATCGTCAGAAGCAGGCCGATGATCGCCATCACGACGACCAGTTCGATCAGCGTAAAACCGCAAGATCGGCGAATATGAGCGGGTTGCATGATGTCCGGTCACCATTGTGTGTACGGAATGCCGTTGAGGCCGATGCGACCGGATTTCGACGATACGTCGAACACGTCCTTGCTGGTCGACGAATTTTCCGGTTGCGCATCGGCTGCGGCCGTAGCCGGCGGCTCGCCATAGGCTCTCGTGTCCCACGTGTCCTCGGCCGCGATCTCCGGCTCGCCGCCGAAAAACGGATCGCGCGGCACGCTGCGCAGGAACATCAGCAGACCGCCATTCGGATCCCGCGCATTCTTCACGCCTGTCACGAGCACGGTCAGCGACGGCGGATACCCCGATGCGTCCGCCTCCTTGTCGATCAACCCGGCGTCACTCGCCTCCTTGTATGCGTCGAGCGCCGTGCGGATATCGCGCAGCGCAGTGCTCAATTGCTGTTCCTTCTGACGCTGCACGATCAATTCGGAGAACGGCACGATCGCAAGCGCGAGAATGCCGACGAGCGCCAGCGTGATCACCAGTTCGATCAACGTGAATCCCCGCTGACCGGGGCGCGTCGCAAGGTGCGAAGCACGCACGTTCGTCACGGCAGCCACGGCTCAGTACCCGCTCTGAATTGGATGGAGCGGATTGTCGCTGGGCATGTCGCCCGGCGGCATCTGCAAATTCGACGGTGCGGGTGCGGGTGCGGGTGCGGGTGCGGGTGCGGGTGCAGCGGGTGCAGGCGCTGGCGTCGTTGGCGCCGCGGCAGGCGTGGGCACCGGCGTCACAGTGGCGCCCGGCCCCGGCGCCGCGTCGCCGGCCGGCCGTTCCGCCTGCGGCGCGTCTGCGCTCGGCTGCGCCGCGGGCAAGGCAGGCGGCGGCGAGAAACGTCCGCCGTAGGGCTCGGGCGGCGGCGTCGTGCGCGGCGCCGGCGGCGGCAGCCCAAACGCCCCGGTCGACGGCGGCACCGCCGAACCGTTCGCGGCCGAGCCCGCGCTCGTGTCGCCGGCGGGCGCCGAGCCGCCATCGACCTTGCCCCCGCCGACTTTGCTCCTGCCGATCTTGCGTTCGCCGACGACGCCTTGCGCCGGCGTTGCAGCGGACGCCTGCGCAACCGAGGCGACGGGATCGAGCCGGAGCTGGTCGGCGTGCACGTTGACGTCGGTGCCGGACCAGACTTCCTGCGTATCCGCGTCGGCCGCGAGTTGCGGGCGGATGATGTGCGGCGTGATCTGCAGCACGATTTCGGATTTCATGTGGTCGCCGTTGTGGTCCGAGAACAGGCGTCCGAGGACCGGCAACTGGCCGAGACCGGGCACCTTGTCGGCCGTCCTGCGGTCTTCGTCCGAGATCAGGCCGCCGAGAATCTGGCTTTCGCCATCGCGCAAGCGCAGGCTCGTCGACGCGCTGCGCGTGCCGATCTGGTAAGCGAGCGAATTCAACCCCGTCTGCGAATTGCTGCTCGAGATCGTCTTCGTGATGTTGCTGACCTCGAGATTCAGCTTGATGCCGACGTCGCCGTCCCGGTAGACCTGCGGCTCGACTTCGAGCTTGATGCCGACGTCGAGATACTGAATCATTTGCGCATACGACGGGCCGCTCGTGCTCGGCGTGCTCGAGCTCGATATCACCGGCACCTTGTCGCCGATCAGAATCTTCGCCTTCTCCTTGTTGCGCGTCCGGATGCGCGGACTCGCGAGAAGATTCGCATCGGTGTCGGTGAGCTTGAAATTCGCGGTCGCGGACAGGCCGCTGACGTTCAACGCATTGACGGGAAGATGGTGCAGCGCACCCCAGGTGCTCACCGAATTCGGCGTCGACGCCGTGACCGAATTCGGCCATTCGATGCCGAGATCGCTCATTCGGTCATGCGACACTTCCATCACCTCCAACTCCAGCATCACTTCCGGCTCCGGCAAATCCTGCGCGGCGATCATCTCCTCGGCGACCCGTATGGTGTCCGGCGTCGCGCGAATCGTCACGGTGTTCGCGTGCTCGTCGATCACGACTTCCTTGATCTTCAGCAGGCTCTTCAGCAGCGACTGGATCTGCTTCGCCTCGACGTTCGACAACTGGAATGTGCGAACCTTCAACTCCTGATATTCGAGCTGCTTGGCCGGAGTCGCCGGGTAGATGAACAGCGTGTTCGCGCTGAGCTGCTTCTTGTCGAGCTGATTCTGCATCAGGATCATGTCGACGGTGTCCTGCAGCGACGCATTCGTGACGAATATCGTCGTCTTCAGGTCGGCGCGGACATCGCGATCGAAGATGACGTTCAGGCCCGACGTTCGCGACAGCGCCTCGAAGACCATCCGCACGTTGGCGTCACGAAACTGCAGCGTGACCGGCGTGTGCATGATGGACGATGCGGCAAGCGTGTCCTCCTTCGCCGCCCGCTGCTGCCTGCGCTTTTCGTCGAGTTCCTTCGACATTTTTTGCGCGAGCGCATTCGTCGGATTCTCCAGCAGCACGCGATGCACGCGCTCGGCCGCCAATCCATATGAGCCTCGATGCATCATCCGTTCCGCTTCGTGCAGGATCGCGAGATCCCGGCGATCCTGTTCGATCAGCGCGCCGATCTTGCGCGCCCGTTCGCTGGTGGGATCAATCTTGCTGGCTGCATAGAGCTTCAGTTCCGCCGCATCGAATTCCGAGCGCAAGCGCAATGCATCGGCCTGGTCGAGCAGCGCGTCGGCCATGCTGTTGCGCTCGTGCATCACCTCGAGTTTTCCGGCGGCGTCGGTCGGGTCCAAGCCGTGTGCGCAACCGCCGAGCGCGAGCATCGACGCGACAGTTGCAAGCATGCGCCTGTTCGTTGCCCACCGGGCGGCGGAAAATGAATCGCGGAGCGGGACAAAGGGCGCGAGGTGTGTCGATGGGCCGCCGTCCCCGCTACGGCCTGCCCCCGGTCTGCGTGCGATCTTCATCTACTTTCCTTCGCTTGGAACGGCTATGACCTGCCGCTGATTCAGCGGCAGATAGGTCAGCACCACGTCGGTATCCGAAATGGATTCCACGCGGTACTGGCCGTCGACAACGTCGCCCGGCGACACGATCAGCAACTGATCTGCATTGCTGAGAAACGCTCGGGGCTTCGCCGCTTTCTGATCCAGTCCTCCGACATAGGCGAACGGCAACGGCGGCGGTGTGGGCGGCGCCGGCCGCACCGCCGGTGCGGGCGGTACTTCGGGTAGAGGCGGCAGCCACGACGAAGCGGCGAACGGATTGCGAGCCGAGTCGACAGAAAGCGGCGGGCGCAGCTCGGCAAGCTTCGTAGACCGTATCGTCGGCACCGTGCCGGCCGCGTCGCCAAGCGCGGCGGGAAGCGCCGCCAGCCGCGACGACTGGCGTGCCGCCAGCACCGGCTGCGCCCGCGAGCCGATCGCGCGTGCGCCATCGCCCGCCGCGGCGATCGGTGCGTGCGGCCGCATCGCGGCCATTTGTACGCGATAGCCGGTCCATGCCATGGCGATCCCGAGGATCGCGAACGCCGGCACACGTTTGACGAGAGCGAGTTTCATGGCCGCGCTGCCCGATAGATGAGCTCGATGCGGACTCGCGCGTCGAGCACGTTGCCGTCCACCGACGGACGCTCGACATGGATCTCCTGTAGCGCCGCATTCGGCACGTCATTCAGGACCGACGCGAGAAAACGCCGGATCGTGCCGTACCGATCCTTGACGGGCAGCAGCACTTGATAGCGGGTGAAATGCGCGCCGGGATCGGCCGCGACCTGATATTCGGCAGCCCCGATCGTCAGACTACTGTCGGACGCCGCTGCGAATATCGACGCAATATCGTCCGCGCTCTGCGCAAACTCCGGGAACCAGTCCGGCGACGCAGCGACCGCCGGCGCATTCGCCGCCGCGCCGCCGCCATTGGCCGACGAATGCGTGCTCGCCGTCCGGGCGAGCTGCGCGGACGCGCGCAACTCGCGCGTATCGGACTTCACGCCGGTCATCGCCACCTCCATCGCCACGGCTACGCTCAGCATCAGCACGCCCACGAGGCCCGGCAAGCCGAACACCCGCCGCGTCTCGAAACGCAGCGTCAGCAGCATGTCGCGCAGCCGGTCCGCGTTCATGATTTCCTCCAGATCGCGGTAATCTGGAACCGCACCGGCTTGCCCGGGACATTCGCCTCGATCAGATGCTCGTTGAGCACGGCCTCCCTCAGCAGCGCGCTTTTCTGCAGATACTTCAGGTACGCGATCATCGCGTCGAGATCCTTCGCCTCGGCCGTGATGCGGATTCGGCCTTCCGCCGGGTTCTGATCGATGCCGATCAATGCGACGTCGTGATCCGGATAGTCTTCGACGATTGCGAAGAGGTCTTGCCACGGCACGGTCAACTCACGCAAGATCGCCTGGCCTTGTCTTTCCGCGAGCTTCGCCGCCGGCGTCGGCTGCGCCTTCGTCACCCGCTTCTCCGGAAGCGAACGATGCTGCGCGATGTCCAGTTCCGCCTGCGCGCGTTCGTTTTCGCTGTATGCGCGCCACAGTTGCCGGCCGCTCGCGACGAACATCGCGCCCACAACGCACAGCAGGATCACGCCGTGCGCCGCGATGCGAATGCGGCGGCCGCTGAAGTCGATATTGAGACGCGAGGTCATTGCGCACTCTCCATCAGTCGCTCAGCGGGCGAATGCGCGGCGGAGGGACGTACCGGCCGGATCGCCGCTGCGAAGCGTGCTTCGAACGGCGCAACGTCGATCTCGTTGCCGAACAGATAAACGCGGCAGCCCTCGCGTGTCAGGCCCGCTTTTGTCGCGGATCGCTCGAACATCTGCTCGGCCATGACGGCGAGTCGCGATGCGTCTCCCACATCGGCAGAGAAAAGACGCTGCGCGTCATAGGCAACCCAGTTGCCCGATTCGCTGATGACCGTCTGCATCAGTTCATCCGACACGAACATCAACAGCGCGTTGCCTTTTCCTGTCTCGACGCCGACGCGGTCGAGCATATGCGGCAGGCACAGCGTCAAGCGGCTGATTCCGACGTGCGCAAGCGCGCTCATTTCGAGAATGCCGTCGTGCAACGCACGCGATATCGCGCTCGCAAACAGCACCCGGCCGCCGCGCCGAACGCTGAATCGCACCAGCAATGTCCCGCCGTCGTCCCCGCGGGTATCGGCGAAGTGGGCAAGCACGATCTCCACGAGTTCGGCGCGGTTCATCCTGCGAAAGTCGCCGTGCAATATCGCATGGTCGCCCCAGAAATCGTCCAGCACCAGACGTGCGTCGCGCTTCGATACCCTGCCCTGATCCGTTTTTTCGGCATGCGCGTCGAGCGCGGCGCGCAATGCGTCGAGCAGGCCCGCCTCGGTCAATCTCAGATCGTCGCGAATACTCGCACGCACCGGCTCGACGGCGGACGCCAACTCGCGCAACTTGCGCAGGCGCGCGAATCGGGACCCGCGGGCGCCGACGACGATCTCGCGCGTGCCGACGCCCACCGCGATCGGTTCATTCAACCATCGTGACACGGTTGATCTCCTCGAGTGTCGTTTCGCCGCGAATCGCAAGTTGGACCGCGGCGTTGCGCAGCGTCTGCATGCCGTACCGCATCGCCGCCGCCTTGATCTGTCCGAGCGGCGCGCGCTCCGACAGCAATTGCCGCAATTCGTCGTTCATCCGCAGCGCCTCGGCGATCGCCCGGCGCCCGCGATAGCCGCTGCCGCGGCACGCCGCGCAACCCGCGCCGCAACGAAAGAGATAGCCGCCCGCGCCGTCCGGGTCGATGCCGGAGCGCACGAGCGAGTCGGCGTCGACCGGGGCGTCGGTCGCGCAATCCGGACAGCATTGCCGCAGCAGTCGCTGCGCCACCACGCCGTTGAGCGCCGATACGAAGCTGTACGAATCGACCTGCATGTTCGTAAAGCGGCCCATCACATCGAACACGTTGTTCGCATGCACGGTAGTGAAGACCTGGTGACCGGTGAGCGCCGCCTGCACCGCGATTTGCGCAGTCTCCGGATCGCGGATTTCGCCGACCATGATCTTGTCCGGATCGTGCCGCAAAATCGAACGCAGTCCGCGCGCGAACGTCAGCCCCTTCGCTTCGTTGACCGGAATTTGCAGAATGTCGCCCAGTTGATATTCGACCGGATCCTCGATCGTGACGATCTTCTCGAGCCCGTTGTTGATCTCGGTGAGAATCGCGTATAGCGTCGTCGTCTTGCCGCTTCCGGTCGGCCCCGTCACGAGCAGCATGCCGTATGGCATCGACGCGACCGAGCGCATGAAGCGCGTATCGGCCGGCTGAAAGCCCAATGCCTCGAGCGTCAGTCCGCCCGCCGTCTGCGACAATTGATAGCGGTCCAGAATGCGCAGCACCGCATCCTCGCCGAACTGGTTCGGCATCACCGACACGCGGAAATCGATATCGCGGCCCGCGTACTGCGCCTTGAAGCGCCCGTCCTGCGGCACGCGGCGCTCCGCGATGTCCAATTCGGCGATCACCTTCACGCGCGACAGCACCTGGTCCGCCACGTCGCGCCCCTCCACTCGAGCCACCACGGTCAGCACGCCGTCCACGCGGCACTTGATCACCAGTCCGTTCGCTCGGCATTCGAGATGAATATCGCTCGCCATCATTTTCAGCGCGTCGTAGATCGTCGAGTTGAGCAACCTGACGACCGGACTGTCGTCGTTGCTGATGCCCCGCAACGTCAGCGCAAGCGACGACGGATCCGCCGAGTTCTGAATCGAATTGTCGAACGCAAGCGAATCCATCGCGCGGACATCCTTTTCGCGGATGGCCAGATACGCGTTGAGATCTCCGGCGCTCGCGAGCGCCCAGCCGTATTGCATGGTGGGCCGCGCGCGCATCCGGTGCTCGATGCATCCGCGCGTGCGCGCATCGAGCGGATCGGCGATCACGAACAACAGGCGATCACCGTCGGGCCCGTCCCGAAAGCACACGCACAGCCGGGTCGCAGCCTCGACGAACGAGAGCGCGTCGAAATCCGGCTCGAGTCGATTCAGTTCGCGCATGTCGATCGATCTCATCCGGAAATGCGCGGCGAGTTGCGCGCGCAGCTCGTCCGCGCCCAGCGCCAGTTCCGCGCCCAATTCCTCCACCGCGCGAATGCCGGACCCATGCCGCTCGCCGAGGGCGCGAAGCAAGTCGCGCAACTCGGTGCCGACGCCCTCCGATGGCGTGCTGACGGTATCCATGGCGGTTCCCTGAACGCTCACTGAATGCTCGATGCGATTTCGAAGATCGGCATGTACATCAGTACGACAATTCCGCCGATGACGACGCCGATCAAGATCATCATTGCGGGTTCGATCAAGCGCGAAATCAGGTCGATCGTTCTGGACACCTGCGCTTCCTGAAACGCCGCGATCCTGTCGAGAACAGGGCCGAGGCGGCCCGTCTTCTCCGCGACCGTCAGCAGCCGGTAGGCAATCGCGTCGGCCAGTCCCGCCTGCAGAAACGCATCCGAGATCCTCGCGCCGTTGCGCACCTGTTGCAGCGCGCAGGAAAGCGCGATGTGGTCGGCGCGGCCCACGAGCCCATGCGCGAGATCGAAGGCGCGGACGGCGGGAATGCCGCCGTCGACGAGCATGGCGGTCGTTCGAAAGAACTGCGACTGGCGGAACACGCGAAAGCGCTCGCCGATGCCGGGCAACGTCAGCATGCGATCGGCGATCCAGATCCGCACCGGGCGCCGATGCAGCGACAGAGCGGCCGCGACGGCGAGCACGGCGAGTCCGGCGGCCAGTTCGCCTCCGTGCGCGTGCACCATGCCGCCCCACGCCATCAGCCATCGCGACAGCAGCGGCAGTTGCCGTCCGCTGTGCTCGAGGAGCGTCGCAAACCGCGGCACGACGAAACCCAGCAGAAACAGCACGACGGCCGCGCCGACCAGCAGCAACACGGACGGGTAGATCGCGGCGGACACCACGCGCGCGCGCAGCTCGCGCAGTGTCGCGCTGTTGCGCGAATAGCGGGTCAGGCTGACCGCGAGCCCGCCGGTTTGTTCGCTGGCCTTCACGCACGCGACGAGCAGCGCCGGAAAGACGTGACTCGCGTGCTCGAGCGCGGCGGACAACGACTGCCCTTCCTCTAGTTGCCGCAGGAGATCGCGGTACACCTGCGCGGACGCCTCGCGGCGCTCATTGCCGCCGAGCGTACGCAATGCATCGATGACGCCGACGCCCGCGTCGAGCAACGCAGCGAGCTCGCGAGCAAACAGGTCGACATTGAACGCCGCGCCCGGCATCGCCGACCAGCGCAGCGCATGACGCCCGCCTCCCGCATCGGCACGCACCGAGACGACACGAAAGCCGCGAGATCGTGCGAGCGCCGCCGCCGTTCCCGAGGAATCGCTGTCGATGCAAACCGTCTGGACCGATCCACCGGCATCGAAGACACGCACTACGTACTTCACGTCGCCTCCCCTCTTCAGACAGCCAACCGCTCGCACCGCTACCATGAGGACACGGTCGTGTTCTCGCCAACGCCGCCGCCGCGCCCGTCCTTGCCCAGCGAATACAGGTCGTAGTCGCCGTGCTCGCCAGGCGAGCGGTACTGATATGGGCGATCCCACGGGTCCACCGGCACCGCCTTCTGCAGATACGGGCCGCTCCAGCGCGTTGCGTCCGAAGGCTTGGCGACGAGCGCCTGAAGCCCTTCTTCGGTTGTCGGATAGGAGCCGACATCGAGCCGGTATTGATCGAGCGCCTGCCCGAGCGACACGATCTGCGCACGCGCAATCTTCGTATTCGATTTGCCGACCTGCTCGAAATATCGTGGCGCGACGAGCCCCGCCAGCAGGCCGATGATGACCATGACGACGAGCAGTTCGAGCAGGGTAAAGCCGCTGATGCGGCGCGCCTCGCGTGCAAGTCGCGCGCCGCGCCGCGAATGTGGGGACGTGCCCGCCCCGAACCAGGACAATGCGTTGTGCACGGCTTTCCCCTTGTATCGACGCCCCGCTTCGGCACCGCCGAAGCCGTTATACGTATTCTTGTTCAGGCCGATACCGACAAGAAGTAGGGAGAGCCGTCCAAAGGCGTGGGTAAACGCCCTCCAGTTGCGCAGCGCCCGCGAGATGCGGCGACGTCCGCCGCCCTAGCCCGGCAGCGTGAGCACGCCCATGTCGATCGCCGCGCGCACGAGCGCGGTCAGGTTCGCGGCGCCGAGCTTGCGCATCAGGCTTGCGCGATGCTTCTCGACCGTCTTCGAACTGAGTTGCAGGTGCTCGCCGATCTGCCGATTGGTGTTCCCCTCGACGACGAGCCGCATCACCGTGCGTTCGCGGCTGGTCAGCGAATTGAATATCTGCGCCTGCTTCGGCGTGCCCGGAAAAGGAATCGGCGCGACGGCCCGCCCGCTGTATGCACTCGGGCTTTCGCCGCGCGCGCCCTGCATCACGACGCGCATCTCGACGACCAGATCCTCGAATGACGCGTCCTTGGTCACGTAGCCGTCGGCGCCTGCGGCCAGCGCCTCCCGCACGTGCTCGTCGCTATGATGAACGGTGAGCACGACAATCCGTATCCACGGCGCACGCGTCTTGATGGCGGCGATCGCTTCGAATCCGCTCTTGCACGGCATCGACAGATCCATCAAGACCAGGTCGGGCAACGTCGCGATGGCGATGCGGCATGCCTCGAGCCCGTCGCTCGCCTCGCCGTCGACACGGTAATCGCGCAGTTCGGAGATCATGCGGCGAAGGCCGCGGCGCAGCAGAAGCTGGTCCTCCGCGATCAGCACGCGATATTTTCTCACCGCCGCCGCTCCTCAAACGGTGCGCGCTCACTCGCTGGATGCGACGAGATCGCGGTAGGCGCTCAGCAATTCCGTCGGCGTCGCGAAACCGTCGATGCGCAGCCACGGCTTTCCGGGCGCCGCGCGCAAAAACGCAACCGGAGTGTGATTCATCTTGTCGCCCCGATAAACGTTGAACGCGCGTTGCGTCGCGACGCTGGCCTCGACCGTGCCGGTATAGTGCTGCCACTCCGGGCCGGCGTCGAATCGAGCTGCGTACGACTTCAGCCGTTGCGGGGTGTCTTCCTCCGGATCGATCGAAATCGACACGAGATGCACTTTGTCCCGGTCGCTGCCGAGCTCGCTTTGCAGTTCTTCGAACGTCTTGCTGATCATCGGGCAGACCGTCGTGCAACTGGTGTAGATGAAGGTCAGGACCACGGGCCGCCCATCGTTCAATTCATCGACCAGCGAAACAGTCTTGCCGTCGTCTCTCACCAGTTGCACGGGGGGCAGCGAGTAATTCACGGTCGAGCGAACCGTACCCGGCATCATGTGGTGGTGATGCTGCGCGAGCGGATCGGCGTGATCGGCGGCGTCCTCGGCAACGGCATGCATGGCGGCGGGCCCGGCGAATCCGGCGATGCCAATGAACAGCACCGCATTGATCGTGCGTTTGATAATCGCTCTCATCGCAATCTCCGGAGTCATGTTAGAGGGTCGATCGCTCGACGCTCGGTATGCGCCGGCTACCCCGCGGCGGCCGACGTCTTGCGCGATCAGTGTCGGGAATTTGCCTTCCGGCGTCACCGGATGAGTTCCCCCAATTTGCATGAGTGCATATCCGCCCGAGGGATACGCCCCCATCGACAGTCGGGGCCATTCCCATGCGTCGACTCAGTAGATGCCCCGTTGCGACGGATGCTTGCCGCAGCCTACAATCAAAGCCAGGCTCACGATTCCATCAAGTCTCTTTGCGCCGGGAATGCTCATGGATGCCAGCCAGCCCGAGGGATTGCGGATCAGGTTACTCGACCTGATCGATGCGACGCGCAAGCTTCGCGCCGCAGCCCGGCCAGCCGAAACGAGCACCGGTTGCGTGACCGATGCGCGCGGCGCGGCGCTCGCCGTTCTTGCTTGGGACGGAACGTTCTTATCGGCCAATCGCTGTGCCGCGGCGCTGCTGGGCTACACCAACGCGGATCTCATCGGCAAGCATCTGACCGACATGGCGCCCGACGCCGTTCACGTGGCGCTCGCCGCCGAGTTGTCCGCAAGCGCGCACTGCGAATTTCGCTCTTTCGAAACGATGCTGAGCGGCCGGACCGGGCATCCGACGCCGTTTCTGCTTCGCCTGCAATCAATATGCACGGAAGACAGCCGGCACCGTGCGTTGCTGACGCTCTTCGAGGAACCGCTCGCGCTCGATCAGCGCTCCGCGGACGCGAAGCCGCATTCCGATGCGCATGCACGTGACCGCCTGGCGCACCTGAGCATGGGCCAGCAGGTAGAACGTCGCCGCCTCGCCGCGGAACTGCATGATGGCCTCGGCCAGACGCTTACGCTGGTCAAATTGATGGCCGAGGAAGCACTGATGCGGCTACGTTGCGGACAGGTCGACGGGGCGGCCAAGCTTCTGGATACGACCGTGCTCAGAATCCGCGAAACGATCGACGACGTGCGGCGGACATGCGCCGAGTTGCGCCCGTCGATGCTCGACCGACTGGGCCTTCCCGCGGCATTGGATTCGCTGTGCCGGCGCGTCGAGCTCGGCGCGGAGCATCTGTCGGTCACGTTCAACTGCGACGACGATGACGATGAAATCCCCGAGTACCTGAAGGCCGACATCTTCCGGGTCGCCCAGGAAGCGTTGAACAATACCGTCAGGCATGCGTCGGCCACGGAGATCGTCGTCGGCCTCGCGCGCCGCGCGGACGGCCTCGCACTCACGATTCAGGATAACGGCATTGGCTATGCGAGCCGTTTGCTGTCGTCGGAAGACGCGTGCGCGTCGGGCCTCGGCCTCGTCGGCATGCAGCATCGGGTCGAGTCGCACGGCGGCGTGTTTTCCATCCATTCGTCCGGCTCGAGCGGAACGCGGGTTTCCGCGGTCTGGCCGCTCTAGGGCGCCGTTCGACTCGGATTCGTCGCGCCGCTCCTTTCGTCCGATGCACAGGCAACGCTTCATCCGTGTCGAACCGCGCCTAGCGTCCCGCTTTGGCCGGCCAGCGGCCCGGCGCATCGTCGGCATTCGGCTGCGAACATTTCTCGGCCATCGAGGTCAAGAGGCCCATGTTGATGGCGACGAGGATCAATTCGGTCACGTTCGCGATATTGAGCTTGTGCATCATGCTCGCGCGATATTTCTCGATCGTCTTCGGGCTGAGATTCAGGTACAGCCCCACCTGCCTGTTCGTGCGCCCTTCCGCGATCAGCTTCATCACGCTGCGTTCGCGCGCGGTCAGGACGTCCCATGCCTTCTTGGGTGCAGGCACTTCACGCCCCGTGACAAACGAATCGACCATATAACCGTACACTTCGGTGCTCAGGTGCCTCTTGCCCTGCATGACCGCGCGCATCGCAGTCAGCAGGTCTTCGAATGACACGTCCTTCAGCACATAGCCGTCGACTCCGGCCCGCAACGCCTCACGCACGTATTCTTCGTTCTGGTGAACGGAGAGCACCACGATTCGCATGTTCGGGGCCCGTCGCTTGATCGCCGCGCTGGCGTCGATCCCGTTCATGCCGCGCATCGACAGATCCATCAGCATGAGTTCGGGGTTGAGCGTCATCGCCAGATGGCAAGCTTCCTTGCCGTCCCTCGCCTCGCCGACGACGTCGTAATCGCCCTGCGTGCACAACATCGAACGCAGACCGCTTCGCAGCAGATCGTGGTCCTCGACGATCACAATACGATGTTTGATGTTCACATCTTCCCCCAAGCCGCGATCGTCCTGGTTTCGACGGGACAGGCTCAACCGTGGTACGGCGCCCCGCCGTAGCCCCTATCGTCCTCGCGCCATCGAATCGTGGGATATCGCCTTCACGCGTCCGTCAATCAAACGCCGCTGTTCCGTTGATCGCAAGGTTCGCGCCAGCGCGTCGCAGGCAAGCGCTAATCGATATTCCAATCAAAGGCAAACGTCGAGTGCGCGGCGGCATGCGGCCAAACGTTTCAAAACTGAACGCTTTGCCGGAATCGCGGGATGAGTAGCAATACGGATAAAGTGTGCACCGCATATTCGAGTGCGCCAATTCGAATGGGATTCGCTACCGGAGCGCGGAAAGCAGAAATGATTTTCCGCAGTGAATGTGGAAAGCCGGAAAATGAAAGTTAGTCAAAGTTTACTGGATATGACAGATGTAACATTTTTGCATAACCATTCAACCGCCGTCGCCCGCGACGCGAACGTGTAGGGAGTTGCCCCATTGCGAATACGTCTTTCCATATCCCAGAATCCCGACCAAGGAGAACGTGAATATGCGCTGCCGCCATACATCTCTGCCGGGCCTGGACGCAATCGCCATTGCGTGCATCGTGTTCGGCACGATGTTTCCCGTACAGGTAAACGCGGAGATCTTCGGCGCAGTCGACCCGACCGGTGCGGTTGTGCTGACAAACCTGCCGGGCAACGCGCGCCTGCACGTCATCGTCGCCAGCGCTTTGCCGCCTCCACGGTTCGATATGAAGCGCATGAGCGCCAGAGCGGCCGTTGACGCGAAAGCATCGATGTTCGCGGACGTGATCGAAGAAGCCAGTCGCACTTTTCGCATTCAACCCGAACTGCTGCGCGCGGTGATCGACGTCGAATCCCAATACAATCCGAGAGCCTTCTCAAAGAAAGGAGCAAGAGGATTGATGCAGTTGATGCCGGAAACGGCGAAGCGCTTTTCCGCCGCGGACATGTTCAATCCCCGGGATAATGTGCTGACGGGTGCCCGGTATTTGCGCCTCCTCCTCGATCTCTTCAAGGGCGATATCGAACTCGCGTTAGCCGCCTATAACGCCGGCGAAAATGCGGTGATCCGCGCCGGCTATCGGGTGCCCTCGTTCCCGGAAACGCGCCAGTATGTCCCGCAGGTCATGACGCGTTATCGAAAGCTCCTCGCATCCAATTAGCTTCGCCCCGTCGCGCACGGCAATGCCGAATCGCGTCGTCGGAGGCATGACGGCGCGATCAATTGCGCGCTCCTGTGCGGCGCAGCGTCGCCGCCTCTCGCAACAACCGGCGCGCACGTCACGGAAATGCGGGAATGGTCGGATCGGAGCCCTGAATGTCCGCTTCCGCGTGATGAAGTTTCACCATGTGTTCGATTTCCTCGATACGGTCCCGGGCGACGTCGATCATCATCAGCAATTCGCCCTGCTCGATCGCCGCTTCGAAGCGCCTGAGGCGAGTATTCGGCACGTCGACGCCGATCATCGTCGCCGTCCACGCGCCGAACCCGGCGCCCGCGAGGGTGATCGCGACGACCGCCCCGCCTGCGATCGTCAATCCCGAGGGCGGAAACGCCAATGCGACGAGACCGGCCAGCATCCCGGTGACGCAACCCGTCGCCGTGCCGCGCGCAAGCGCCGGAAGCAGATCGCTGCGCTGCGCCAGCGTCGCCTCAGGCAAATCCTCGAGCGGCACCTTCTCGTTGGCGATCACGTGGATGTGTCGCCACTCGATCCGCTGCAGCAGAAGTTCGTCGACAATGCTCCGCGCGCATTGCGTATTGGGAAGCAGAAAATATATCCGTCTCATGGCAGCATCCCCCACCGAGAATCCGGAAAAATCCGGATGTCAAAATATTCTCGCCGGGCTCGAAAGCCGGAAGAAGTAGGAGGCGCCGAGGAAATGCATGGGGAGAGCCCCGCTATCTGCGTCCCGCCGCACCGCGACAGGCGAGGCCGCGCAGATGCTCGCGTTACAGCTTGCCGTAACTGTGCAAGCCGGACAGGAACATATTGACGCCGAGGAACGCGAACGTCGTGACGAGGAGACCGGTCAGCGCCCACCATGCGGCGACCGCGCCGCGCAGCCCTTTCATCAGACGCATGTGCAGCCACGCCGCGTAGTTCAGCCACACGATGAGCGCCCAGGTTTCCTTCGGATCCCAGCTCCAGTAGCCGCCCCACGCCTCGGCCG
>NZ_LOVS01000131.1:0-61821 GCF_001523835.1 Burkholderia sp. ABCPW 14
GGATCGCGTTGAGCACTTGCAGGTTCGGCAGGCTCACATTGCCTCGCTGTCGCGGCAGGCAATGTTCGATCTGTTTGAATTGGGCTTCGGAGATTTCCATCCCCGAAGCATAACCTTAAATCAATGTAGTGTGAACACGCCCTAGGGAGGATGTTCAACGCCAGCGAAGCACCTGAGATATGGCTAGAAGCGCATACCATACTGCCCTGTCACTTGATGCCCTACGCGCGGCGTGGGGCATTCTATTTAAGAAATCTTCACCTCGATCCCGCAATACTACGGGCGTCGATGACATCTCCATCAACGACTTTCGTGCTGACGAAAAGGCCCGTCTCAATCGATTGGCTCGCGATTTGCACCGCAAAGCGTTCCAGTTTTCCGATCTCCGACCACACCTCATTCCGAAGTCTCCAGGAAAGGATCGGTTGATCTGTGTTCCGACAGTTCAAGATCGCATTGTGCAGCGAGCGGTTTTGAATTTTCTTTCGGATCGCTACGCAGATCGGCTTGCCAACAAGATCAGCTACGGCTTCGTGAAAGATCGTGGAGTGAAGAAGGCCGTTCACGACGCTTGTGAGATTCGAGCGAAGTATGGATGGGTCTACAAGACGGATATCACATCCTTTTTTGACTTGATTGATCGATTGCATCTTGAGCGAGCGCTGAAAGCCGTCATCCGTGAGCGCTCTCTCCATCCATTGTTGGTGCAGGCGATTGGTTGCGAGATTTCTGCGACGAGGGGGAGTGTTGCGAAGAGGACCAGCCGACTCGGCATTAAAATGGGACGAGGCGTGCGGCAGGGAATGCCGCTATCCCCATTCTTTTCCAACATCATGCTGGCTGGGTTTGACCGCGCGATTGCGCAGCAGAGTCTTCGAGCGGTCAGGTATGCAGACGACTTGATTTTCTTTGCCTCATCTCGCGGTGAGTGTGAGGGCGTGGCTGAATTCTGTGCGCGCCATCTTGCCCCGATCGGATTGATGGTGCCGCCGGTTGAGCCCGGCTCGAAGTCAGTGATATACGAACCCGATCAGGCTGCCGAATTTCTTGGTGTGAGCTTGGTTCGCCACCAGTCAAGCTACCGACTTGAACTGACGCAAGAGCAAATCGTTGCGATTCGCGATGACTTGCTTAAGCTTGGCTCAGTACAAGAACTCGTGACACGAGGGATAGCGTTACCAACGCTGAGTAACACGCTCATGCTGAGGCGAAACGGATATCTGGCGGCTTATGACATGTGCCACAACGT
Source organism: Burkholderia sp. ABCPW 14 (assembly GCF_001523835.1). Lineage (NCBI taxonomy): Bacteria > Pseudomonadati > Pseudomonadota > Betaproteobacteria > Burkholderiales > Burkholderiaceae > Burkholderia > Burkholderia sp. ABCPW 14. The sequence goes on from NZ_LOVS01000131.1 coordinate 1,250, forward strand.
AGAAGATCTGGGGCGCGAGTTGGATAAGTTGGAGCAGCGGGTGCTCCGCAGAATCTATAGCGAGGGGCTCGGAATCGAATTAGCCAAGTTGTCGCCGGTGGCTCGCAACTTTTTGGGGCTGAGCTGAATCTGCGATCCGATGATCGGCGGCGGCCCGTGTTTCTGATTCGATGTGGCCGGTGAGTTGATGCAATATGCGGTCGCTATATCGTCAGCTTCTTGATGTCGGTGCTGGCGTGAAAACTGGCGTCGCCTTGAACTCCGCATGAACAGTGGTTCTTCGTGGAGCCGGGAGAAATTGTGGCGTGAGGACGCGCGTGATTAGTGGTTTTGATTAACGCGCTGGGGCTTGGGAAGCTGAGGTAATGGCCATTATACGACGCCCGCAGAACGGGGGATTCTACAGGGTTTCGAGTAAGGATGGCAAGCTGGCGGTTCTGGCCGGCGGCGTCGAAACTGGCACGGCTCGATGGTGGAGCGGTGGCTTCGCTGGCCGATGTGCTTACTGCTGCCGCCATCAGTCATTGGCCGGTGCGCGTTGTTTGTTTTGGACAAGTCTAGCGCTGAATGCAAGGCTTGCTCAGGCGCGAGAAACCTCGCCGAGAGCGTATATGCTGTGCCGGGCGTATGGGGGCCAGCCCACCGGGCCGCAGGCGCGCGACCTCGCTGCCCACCGCGTCGACCGCCCGCGCCTTCGAAGCCGAGCACGGCGGGCAGCGACGTGACGGGGTAGAGGCCGCTGCGGAAATAGGTATCGACGAAGTTCACGCCGATCACCGATTCCCGCACCCGCACCCGCACCCGCACCCGCACCCGCAGCGCCTCTCACGCTCTTCGATATCCGCTTCACGGCCGGCGTTCGACGCGCGCCGCCGGATCTTTGGCGCGTCGCCGTCGTGCCGCGCGCGTCAAGGCTGCGCGACGAGCCCCTGAATCAGATTGAGCGCTTGCGGCGAGCCCAATCCCGTCACGTAGTCATAGCCGCCGCTCGCGGTGCAGATCGTCCCGCAGGTGCCGTTGGTGCCCGACGTCACGTCATGGTAGTCGCCGCCGTACGCGGATTTGCCGGCCGTGTAGAGCAGGTTGTACGGGCCGGCGAGCTTCGCCTTGCCGGCGGCGGTTCGCATCGAGTTCGCGATCGCGAAGAGCCCCGCCCATTGCGGCGCGCCAGCGCTCGTGCCGCCGACCACGAACCAGCCCGATTGCGCTTGATAAGTGACGGAGTCGTACACCGCGAAGCCCGAGCCCGGATTTGCGTTGTAGCCGACGTCGGGCACGCCGCGGCTGCCGGCGTACGGAATCGGCCACAGCGCCTGTCCGGAAGGCTCCGACTCGTACGTGCTGACGCCGCCGCCGCTGCCGCTCCACGCGGCTTCGCCCAGATAGTTGCCGTACGCGTCGGTGGACAGCGTCGTGCCGCCGACCGCGACGACGTACGGCGATGCAGCCGGATACTCGGCGCCGTTGCCGCTGTCGCCGGATGACGCGACGAACGTGACGCGCGACGGCGAGTTGAAGTGGCTGTCGAAGCCCGTCTCCGAGCTGAACTCGCTGCCGCCGAAGCTCATCGACACGACGGACGCGCCGTTGCGGACGGCGACGTCGACCGCGGTCATCAGGTCGTTGAAGCTGTTCGATGCCGCTTCGACGAGCACGATCTTCGCCTTCGGCGCGATCGCGTGCACCCATTCGACGTCGAGCGACATCTCGAGCGACCAGCCTGCGTCGGCGCGCGGCTTGCTGCCGCTCGCGTAGATCTTCTTGAAGCAGCCGTTCGACGTCGTGCAGGTCGGCAGCGAGAAGGTGCTGCTGAATACGCCGAGATCGGACTCGATCCTCGGATCGTCGTATGCGTCAACGATCGCGACCACCATGCCGTCGCCCTGGTTCGCGATCGAGTCGAAGCCGTACGCGTGCCGCACGGTGGCGGGCGCGAGGCCCGCGACGGTCGTGGTCGAGAAGCGCGTCGAGTTCGTATGGAACGGCGGACGCGCGAAGCCTCTCGGCACGCGGGTGCCTTCGACGTACGACGACTGGCCGTTGCCTTGCGCGAGCGCGGCCGTCGACGCGAACGCCTGAATGCACGCGGCCATTATCAATATGGATAACAAAGGGTTGTTTTTCATGCTGCATTCTCCATATCAATAAGATGGAATGGTCTGTTTGAATTCTACGGAGCGGCGAAAATTTTTTGAATAAAAATGAGCGCGACGAGGGAATTCACCGAGTCCATTTCGATGGCCGGAAAATGGAAATCGTTGTACGTCGAGAAACGGTGGGATGGGTTGGCGGGTAGGGCTGGTCGGTTGGTCGAGCGAGCGGCGGCGACGCGACCCCGCGCCTCGTTCGCTATCCGGAGTAACCCGAGTCGCGGATTTTAATAAGCCGAGTAATTGATTGGATGGGTTTATTGTTTTCGTTTTATTCGATATCGAGAAAATAGAACGAACGGTAGTCTTTATTCGCAATTTCAACGTAAGGATTGTGATTCGCCGGGGCGGATGCGCCGATGCGGCTGGAATGCAAAGCCGCCGGCGCATCCGGCGGCGGTCGGCGCGGCGCGCGGGCCGGCCGATTGCCGGGCGGCCGGAAATCCGCATAAAGTTGAGCGTGCGCAGCCGGCTTGGGCGCGTCCGGCGTTCCGTGGCGCCGCACCGGCGCGGCGCCGCACGTCCGGCGGGCACAGCGCCTGCCGCGCGGGCGGACCTCGCGCGGACCTTCTCCCCGTCAATCATGAGGTGCGGCCTTGTTCTATTCGATCGTCGCGATCTTCGTCGGCGCCGGGCTCGGCGCGCTGCTGCGCTGGTTCCTGAGCCTCGGCCTCAATGCGCTCCTCCCCGAGGTGCCGCTCGGCACCCTCGCGTCGAACCTCATCGGCGGCTATCTGATCGGGATCGCGGTCGTCGCGTTTACCACAAGGGCGGGGCTGCCGCCCGAATGGCGACTTTTCGTGATCACGGGCTTCATGGGCGGGCTCACGACGTTCTCCACCTACTCGGTCGAAGTGATGACGCACGCGACTCAGGGCGAGTTCGGCTGGGCGCTCGCCGTGGCTGCCCTACACTTGATAGGTTCGTTCACATTGACGGGGCTCGGCATGTGGACCGCGCGGGCGTGGCTCGCGCCGGCCTGATCCGGCCTAGGCGGAGGCGGCTTATGGACGGTGTTTTCCTGCGTTTTTACGTACACGAGAACCACCGGCTGCACTGGAAGCCGCTCTGGGAGTGGCTGCTCGAGGAAGCAAACCGGATGGGCATCGCGGGCGGCTCCGCATTTCGCGCGATGGCGGGGTTTGGCCAGCATCGGGTGCTGCACGAGGATCGCTTCTTCGAGTTGCAGGGCTCGCTTACGATCGAGGTCGAATTCATCGTCACGGAAGACGAGGCGCGGCGGCTCATCGAGCGCGTGTCGCGCGAGAAGGTGCGCGTGTGCTACGCGACGATCCCCGCGCACTTCGGCGTGATCGACAACCTCGGCGACGGCGCGCCGGCCGCCGCCGCGCCGCCGAACGGATAGCGCGTCAGATCCCGAACAGCGTGAGCGACACCGCCGCGCGTGTCACGATCATGATCAGCACCTGGACGATCACGAACAGCAGGATCGGCGACAGGTCGATGCCGCCCAGGTTCGGGATCACCCGGCGCAGCGGGTTCAGGAACGGCGCCGTCAACTGATACAGGATCGCCATCGCGGGCGAGCGCGGGTTCAGCCACGACAGCAGCGCCATCAGGATCGTCAGCCACAGCACGAGGTTGAGCGCCCATTTCACGACGGTCAGCAGCGCGACGATGAGGATCGTCGGGATGATCGACAGCGCGTCGACGCCCGCCATCGTCACCATCAGCGCGACGTAGACGAGCGACGTGACGATGGCCGCGACGACGCTCGCCCAATCGATGCCGCGCACGCCCGGGACGATATGCCGCAGCGGCAGCACGAGCCAGTTGGTCGCCTGCAGCACGGCCTGCGTGACGGGGTTGTAGGGCGGCACGCGCACGGCCTGCAGCCAGACGCGCAGGATCAGTGCTGCGCCAAACAGTGTGAAAACGGTATTGAGCAGAAAACGGGCGATCTCGCCGAACATCGTTTGAATCCTTTTCTTTATCCAGTCCAGTCGGGTAGCGTGCCGTCGCCGCCCGCAGGCGGCGCGCATCGGGCGTCACCTTATCACGGCTCGCCGCGGGCGGGGCGTGCGAGGTCGAGCGAACGGGCGAGCGACGTGTCGACCGCGTGTTCGAGCGCGTCGAGCGACGGGTGCGGCGACGCGCGCTTGCGCGCGAGCGCGACCGCGCGGCGGGTGTGAAGCGCGTAGAGCGCCGCGTGGTCGCCGCCGAGCGACTCGAGGAGCGCGAGCTGCCGCTCGACGATGCCGACGTCGCCGCGCGACACGGGCCCCGCGAGCGCGTTCGCGAGCCCCTTGTCGCGCGCGGTCTCGATCGTGCCGGCAAGCATCGGCAGGAGCGCGCGCAGCGCGTCGTCCTCGGCGAAGCCGAGCGAGCGCCACAGCTCGACGCATTCGGCGAGGTTGCCAAGCGCGAAGCTCGCCGCGTAGTTGGCGGCCGCGTGATAGAGCATCCGGCCGCCCGCCGGGATCGCCAGCGGATGGCAGCCGAGCGCGGCGGCGAGCGCGACGAGCAGGTCCTTCAGCGCGCCGTCGGCCTCGATCGTCACCGAGCAGCCGTCGATCCGCGCGAGATCGGCGTCGCCGCCGCCGAACAGGTAGAGCGGATGGAAGCCGCCCGTCGCCGCGCCTTGCGCGCGTGCCGGGGCGAGCAGATCGACGCTCGACGCGCCGCTGCAGTGGACGAGCGCCTGCTCGCCCGCGCGCGCCGGCGCGAAGCGCAGCTCGGCGGCGATCCGGCCGAGCGCGTCGTCGGGCACGGTGACGAAGATCAGGTCGGCGGCGTCGACGACCGCCTGCGGCGAATCGACCGGCGCGCAGCGCGCGCCGTGCGCCGTGCTGCCGCCGTTGCTGTCGGAGTGTGCGGGGTCAGCGGCGTCGCGCGCGGCTCGGTCGGCGTCGATCTGCGCGGCGAGTGCGGCGGCCGATGCGGGCGAGCGGCTCGCGATCGCGGTGACGGCGTAGCCGGCGCGCGCGAAGCGGCGGGCGATGCAGCGGGCGAGGCGGCCCGCGCCGATGAAGCCGATGCGGGGCGTAGCGGACAAGGACATGGATGCGATCCTGAATCTGCGGCAAACCGTCAGTATCGCGTATTCGGCGGCGGCGGCGTTCGATCCGGCCTCAGGAGGCCGCCGCATTTTGGGGGACGGAATGCGCGGCGAGATGCGTCCGTGGCGCGCGGGCCACATGCTGTCTCTAATTTGTAATCGTTCATTACCGGTCTCCGAACAGGAGGCGCGGCGCGGCGCGCGGCGTCTCCCGCGATTCTTCGCAATCCGCCGAATTGCAGCCGGACCGCGCTCGCGCGGCCGCGTCCGGTCCTGCGCGCCGCCTTGCCACGGGGCGCTGCGCAATTGCAATTTGCAACAAATGGGCGTGGCTCGCGGTGCCGGATTTCGCTACATTCGTCTCATGCGGCAAGCACGCCGTCGCAGTCGATGCGGTGGGCGCTGACGCCCGCCGCCAGGAGAACCAAAGTGAAAAAGCTCATTCCGTTGATCGCCGTTGCCGCACTGGGCCTGGGCGCTGCGAGCGCTGCCCAGGCGCACGTGTCGATCGGTGTCGGCATCGGGGTGCCGATCGCGCCGGCGTATCCGGTTTACGCCGCGCCGCCGCCCGTTTATTACGCGCCGCCCCCGCCGCCTGTCGTCTACGCGCCGGCGCCCGCGTACTATGCGCCGCCTGTCGTGGTCGGCGGTTACTACGGCTACGGTGGGCGCCCGTACTGGCGCCATCACGGCGGCTACTACGGCCGTCCGCACTGGCGTTATTGATTGCTGACGTCGACGCGCCGCCTGGCTGGCGGCGCGCCTGATGCTGCGGCGCGGCACGGCGATGGTTCGTGCCGCGCCGTTTTCTTTTCGGGGCTGCTGCGCGAGTCGAGCGAAGCTGGGACAATGATCGTTCCCTTGTCCAACGCGTTTCCCTGCTCGCCGCCATGCCTGTTCAATCCGCTTCCGACCTCGCCATCCCCACCTTCGACGACGTGACCGATGCGGCCGTCCGGCTCTCCGGCGTCGCGCATCGCACGCCCGTGCTCACGTCCAGCACCGCCGACGCGCGTACCGGCGCGACGATCTTCTTCAAATGCGAGAACTTCCAGCGGATGGGCGCGTTCAAGTTCCGCGGCGCGTACAACGCGATCTCGCACTTCGACGCCGAGCAGCGTCGCGCGGGCGTGCTCACGTATTCGTCCGGCAACCATGCGCAGGCGATCGCGCTTGCCGCGCGCCTCGCGGGCATCCATGCGACGATCGTGATGCCGCACGACGCGCCCGCCGCGAAGGTCGCGGCGACGAAGGGCTACGGCGGCGAAGTCATCACCTACGATCGCTACACGGAAAGCCGTGAGGAAATCGGCGCGCGGCTCGCGCAGGAGCGCGGGATGACGCTCGTGCCGCCGTACGACCATCCGCACGTGATCGCCGGGCAGGGGACGGCCGCGAAGGAACTGATCGACGAAGTCGGCGAACTCGACATGCTCGTCGTGCCGCTCGGCGGGGGCGGGCTGATCGCGGGCAGCGCGCTGTCTGCGGCGGCGCTCGCGCCCGGCTGCGCCGTGATCGGCGTCGAGCCGGAAGCGGGCAACGACGCGCAGCAGTCGCTCGCGCGCGGCGAGGTCGTGCATATCCCGGTGCCGCGGACGATCGCGGACGGCGCGGCGTCGACGCACGTCGGCGCGTACAACTTTCCGATCATCCAGAAGCTCGTCAAGCGGATCGTCACGGTTAGCGACACGCAGTTGATTGAGACGATGCGCTTCTTCGCGGAGCGGATGAAGATGGTCGTCGAGCCGACCGGCTGCCTCGGCGCAGCCGCGGTGCTCGATGGCGTGCTGCCCGTCGCGGGCAAGCGCATCGGCGTGATCCTGAGCGGCGGCAACGTCGATCTCGCGCGCTACGGCGAGTTCCTGCGCGGATGAGCGCGTGCGTGCGGCTTGCAGCGTGTCTCTCGGCAGGCGGACTCGCGAGCGGCGGGTCGGTCGATCCATCGAGGCGATCGGCCGGTCCGGATGAGTCGGGCTGCGTATGCGGTTGCGCGAGCCGCTCGGGCTCCTGACTCCGGCCGCGTCGTCTGGGCCGACCCGAGCAAGCCAAGCCGAACCGAGCCGAACCAGCGTCAAGCCGCCGCGTTCAGAATCAGGTCACGATAGCCGCCGACGATCACGCTGTACGAGAAATACGCGAAGAGCAGCGCCGACACGACGTGACACGCGCGCATCAGCCCCGCGCCCGCGCGCTTGCGGCCCTGGCTCGCGAGTGTGCAGAGAAAGAGCGTCCACGCGAGCCCGCCGAGGAAGAAACCCGACAGGAACACGGATGCCGTCGTAGGCGTCGTCGCGCCGGCCTTCGCGATCAGCGCGCCGCCGACCGCCGCGAACCACAGGATTGCCGACGGCGACGACATCGCGAGCAGCATTCCGCGCGCGAAATTGCGCCACGTGCTCGCCTGCACGAAAGCGGCGGGCGTGTCTTCGTCCACGGCGTCGCGCGCCGGCTCGGGAAAGAGCGCCTCGCGCGCCATCTTCCACGTGAGGAACAGCAGCACCGCGCCGCCGCCGAGCCATACGACCCAGCGCACCGCTTCGAACTGCAGCAGCACGGCCATCCCGGCGAGCGCGAGCGCCGCATAGACGAGATCGCCGACGCACGAGCCGACGCCGAGCCAGAAGCCCGGCCGGAATCCGTGCGACAGCGTGAGCGACAGCATCGCGACATTCACGAGGCCGATGTCGAGACAAAGCGAAAGCGACAGGAAAAAGCCGTCGGACAGCATCGACGTGGGGGCGAAGCTCATGGTGCGTCGTCGTTATCGAAGATTGGAGAAGCGGAAGCTCACGACAAGCCGATGTCGGTCCACAGACGATCGACACGCGCCCTCACGGCCGCGTCCATCTCGATCGGCCGGCCCCATTCGCGCTGGGTTTCGCCTGGCCACTTGTTGGTCGCGTCGAGTCCCATCTTCGAGCCGAGGCCCGCGACGGGCGACGCGAAGTCGAGATAGTCGATCGGCGTATTCTCGACGAGCACGGTGTCGCGCGCCGGATCGACGCGCGTCGTGATCGCCCAGATCACTTCCTTCCAGTCGCGCACGTTCACGTCCTCGTCGACGACGACGATGAACTTCGTATACATGAACTGCCGCAGGAAGCTCCAGACGCCGAACATCACGCGCTTCGCGTGGCCCGCGTAGCTCTTCTTCATCTGGACGATGGCCATCCGGTAGCTGCAGCCCTCGGGCGGCAGATAGAAGTCGGTAATCTCGGGGAACTGCTTCTGCAGGAGCGGCACGAACACTTCGTTCAGCGCAACGCCGAGCACGGCCGGCTCGTCGGGCGGCTTGCCGGTGTAGGTCGAGTGGTAGATCGCGTCGCGGCGCATCGTGATCCGCTCGACGGTGAAGACCGGAAACCACTCCTGCTCGTTGTAATAGCCCGTGTGGTCGCCGTACGGGCCTTCGAGCGCGTGCTCGTAGCCGGCCGCGGCGCCCGCAGCCGGCCGCGGCGTCGCGCCTTCGGGGGCGGGCGCCGGCGTGCCTTGCTGCGGATGAATGAAGCCTTCGAGGACGATCTCCGCGCGCGCGGGCACCTGCAGCGTGTCGACGCCGGGCGTCAGGCATTTCGCGAGCTCGGTGCGCGCGCCGCGCAAGAGGCCGGCGAACTGGTATTCGGACAGCGCGTCGGGCACGGGCGTGACGGCGCCGAGCGTCGTCGCCGGATCGGCGCCGAGCACGACGGCGACCGGATACGGCTGGCCCGGGTTCTTCAGCGCGAATTCGCGGAAATCGAGCGCGCCGCCGCGATGCGCGAGCCAGCGCATGATCAGTTTGTTGCGTCCGATCAACTGCTGCCGATAGATGCCGAGATTCTGGCGGGTTTTGTTCGGCCCGCGCGTGACCGTCAGGCCCCAGGTAATGAGCGGGCCTGCGTCGCCCGGCCAGCAGGTCTGGATCGGCAGCTTGTGCAGATCGACATCGGCACCTTCGCAGACGATTTCCTGGCACGGTGGCGCGGACACCGTCTTCGGGCCCATGTCCCAGACGGCCTTCGCGAGCGACAGCAGCTTGCCTGCGTCCTTCAGGCTCTTCGGCGGGTCGGGCTCCTTGAGCGCGGACAGCAGCCGGCCGATGTCGCGCAACGACGCGAGCGCCGCGTCGTCGTCGGCGTCGACGCCCATTCCGAGCGCGACGCGCCGCGGCGTGCCGAACAGGTTGCCGAGCACCGGAAACCGGTAGCCGGTCGGCGCTTCGAACAGAAGCGCGGGCCCGCCCGCGCGCAGCACGCGGTCGCAGAGTTCGGTCATTTCGAGGGCGGGCGACACGGGCTGCGTGATGCGCCGCAGTTCGCCGAGCTGTTCGAGGCTGCTGATGAAATCGCGTAAGTCTTTGTATTTCATGAAGGATATCCAGGCCGCGCGCGACAGGCGGCGGCGGTGGGGGCGGGCACAGCGTCCGCCCGGAACCGAGCGCCGATTTTACCCGGCCGGACGGCCAGGCGATGGAAACGTAGAAAAATGGCGGCGGATCCGAACGCCAGACGGCACGCGGCTTCCGATTCCGATCCGTAACCAATTATTACTTTTTGTTATGAAAACGTATTTCTATAGTGTTGACGATCTATAAAACCCTGCTAGAATCCGCTCACATTGGATGCAGGTCCCAGTGTTGAACCATCAATCCCCGGTCCTATAGACGCAACGCGTCGCCGTCCGCCGATACCTGCACGGCCTTCTGACGGTCTGTTTGTTGTCCTAGCCAGCGCCCAGTCGACGCTGGTTTTTTGCGTAGGAGCCCCGCGCGTCCGCCTGCCGCAAGTGCAGGCCCTGTTTCGACGTGGCTCCGAACGGTACTTATACCGTTTCTCCGATACCGATGCGGTCTGACCAAGACGCTCGGTGTCTTGATTCCGCGGCAGCGCGCCATGTCTCGCCTCGAGAACCGAGCGAGCCGCACGAATCATGCCCGTGGAGGATCTGAATGAACGCTTGGTTATCGTGGCGTCCCAGTGAGCGGCATGCGCAGATATTTCGCGCAGCGCTGCGTCGCGGGACGCGTGTCAGTCACCATCTGTTAAGCGTGGTCGGTTGCTGTGCGGTGGCGATCGCGCTCATGCTGTGGCTGCTGCCCAACGTGCGCGGCACGCTTGCAGCAAAAGTGATGCCGTTCGTGTCGGCCGCGGTCCAGGCCGGTCCAGCGCGACTCCTCAGCGGCCATCCGCTGCCGACCTTCGGCCCGGCGAACGCCGACGAAGGCGAATCGATCAACGCGGACGCGGCGCCCGCGCCGACGGCCACGGCCACGCCCGCCGACGTCGGCGCGGCGCTCGACGCCGTGGGCAATGGCCCGTCGCCCGTGTCGCTCGCGAAGCTCATCCCGACGCAGCGGGTCGCCGCCGACGCGCGCGACGACCGCGTGCTCGCGTCGAACCGCGAACAGGCGCTCGTCGCCACTTACCTCGCGCGCCGCTACCGCGTCGCGCAGGAGCCCGTCGGCCAGCTCGTGAAGGCGGCGTTCCAGACGGGCCGCGACGTCGGGCTCGACCCGCTGCTGATCCTCGCCGTGATGGCGATCGAATCCGGCTTCAATCCCTACGCCGAAAGCGGCGTCGGCGCGCAGGGCCTGATGCAGGTGATGTCGAAGGTTCATTCGGACAAGTTCGAGTATTTCGGCGGCACCGATGCGGCGCTGCAGCCGCTCGTCAACATCCAGGTGGGCGCGCTCGTGCTGAAGGACTGCATTGCGCGCGGCGGCTCGCTCTCGGGCGGGCTGCGTCTGTACGTCGGCGCGACGACGCCCGACGACGGCGGCTACGGCACGAAGGTGATCGGCGAGCGAGACCGGCTGCGCGATGTCGCACGCGGCCGCAAGGTGTCGATCTATGCGTCGCAGCAGTCCGCGCAGGGCGCAGTGACGGTCACGACGGTGTCGACGTCGGGCGTGACGCAAAAGCGCGTGCATACGACGCTCGACGGCACGCGCCCGCTGACGATCAAGGCTGCCGCCGCGCCGAAGGCGCCGCAGCAGGACGACGCGAGCGTCGACACGGCGGCGAAGCACGATACCGCGGCTTCGGAGCTCGGCACCTGACGGGGGGCGATTGCCGAATGCGCTGGAACGGTGGCCGCTCCGGTCGCGCGAAGGTTGTGGAAGGCTGGGAATGATCGAAAGGGCCGAGTCCGGTGTCAGACGGGACTCGGCCCTTTGGTTTTGGCGGGCCCCAGAGCGGCGGGCGTGTCTGGGGCGCAATTAACTGCAGGCTGGGCGATCACATGTGATCGCCCAGCCGATATGTTGCAAATCGTTGCGGTTGCGACAGGCCCGGCCCAAGACCTAAGCTGGAGTCCGAAGTCCGAAGTGCAAATCGCCAAGCTCAGGTTCGAGGCGAGCGGCGTGGCGAAAGGCGGGAAACAGAAAGTGGACGGCGAAAGAGGCGGGGAGCAGGATGGGCGACACGCGCGAGACGTGCCACGCGTGACCGTCATGATAGGCAGCAACGACGGGTGTCGGTACGCGCAATGCGACCGCGCCCGTGCCGAGCCTCCTACCGTCCTACTGCCCGAACAGCTTGCCGAGACGCTCGACCGCTTCTTCGAGCCGCGAGTACGCGGTCGCATAGGACAGCCGGATATAGTCGCGCGGCGCATGAACGCCGAAATCCATTCCCGGCACGAGCACGACGCCCGCGTCGTGCAGCATCGCGTTCACGAGCGCGGCACTGTCGCCTGCCGCCGGATGCGCGACGCCGCCGCACTGCGCGTATACATAGAACGCGCCGTCCGGCATCACGGGCACCTCGAAACCGAGCGATTCGATCGCCGGCACGATGAAATCGCGGCGACGCTTGAATTCCGCGCGGCGCGCCTCGTAGATCGCGAGCGTATCCGGTTCGAAGCATGCGAGCGCCGCGTGCTGCGCGAGCGCCGACGGGCAGATGAACAGGTTCTGCGCGAGCTTCTCGAACGTGCCGACGAGCGCCGGCGGCACGACGAGCCAGCCGAGCCGCCAGCCCGTCATGCTGAAGTACTTCGAGAAGCTGTTGACGGTGACGACGTCGTCGCCGAACGACAGCGCCGAGACGGGCGCGCCGTCATAGCTCAGGCCCTGGTAGATTTCGTCGACGATCGTGAAGCCGCCGCGCGCACGCACGGCGTCGATGATCCGGCCGAGCTCGGCGGGCTCGAGCGACGTGCCCGTCGGGTTCGACGGTGACGCGAGCAGCACGCCGCGCGTGCGTTCGCTCCAGCGCGCTTTCACATCGTTCGCGGTCAGTTGGAAGCGGGTTTCGGGGCCGCTCGGCACGAGCACCGCGCGGCCTTCGGCTGTCGCGACGAAGTGGCGGTTGCACGGATACGAAGGATCGGGCATCAGCACTTCGTCGTCACGGCCGACGAGCGCGAGACACGCGAGCAACAGCGCGGCGGACGCACCCGCCGTCACGACGATCCGCTCCGGCGCGATTGGGAGGCCGTACGCGCGCGCATAGTGCGCGGCGATCGCCTCGCGCAGCGGCGCGATGCCGAGCGCGCTCGTGTATTGCGTGACGCCGCGCTGCAGCGCCGCGGCCGCCGCCTCGATGACGGGTTCCGGCGCGGTGAAGTCCGGCTCGCCGATGCTCATGTGGATGATGTCGCGGCCGGCGCGCTCGAGCACGGCGGCCTCCTTGACGATCTCCATCACGTAGAACGGCTCGATCGCGTCGACGCGCGACGCGAGCCTCAGGAGCGAATCGGCAGCGGTGTTCATCGTCGAATCAAAACGTTGGGGGAAGCGGAAAGCGGGCGCGCGCCGCGCGCCCGCGAAGGGGTTACGCGTCGCGTCGCGCCTGCGTTTCGGCCGGGCGCAGCTTGACGGAGAGCTTGTCGAGCACGCCGTTCACGTACTTGTAGCCGTCCGAGCCGCCGAACGTCTTCGCGAGTTCGACGGCTTCGTTGATGATCACGCGATACGGCGTGTCGATCTGATGCGTGAGCTCGTACGTCGCGATCAGCAGCACCGCGCGTTCGACGGGCGACAACTGGTCGATCGGACGGTCGAGACTCGGCGAGATCGCTTCGGCAAGCGCCGCGTGCTCGCGGATCACGCCGTGCAGGATCGTGTCGAGCAGCGTCTTGTCGGCCTTGTCGTAACCCAGCGCGCCGCGCAATTGCGCGTCGATCTCGCCCGGCGCCGCGTTCGACAGCAGCCATTGATACAGGCCCTGCGTCGCCAGCTCACGCGATTGTCGGCGGGCGCTCTTCTTCATGCGCGCTCCTCTTCGTCTTCGTCGTCCTCGTCTTCGTCCTCTTCGTCGTCGCTCAATTGATCGAGCGTCATCGTGAGGTTCGCCATCTCGACGGCGACGCGTGCGGCGTCGCGACCCTTCTCGGTCATCCGGGCGATCGCCTGCTCGTCGGTTTCGGTCGTGAGCACGGCGTTCGCGATCGGCGTGTTGAAGTCGAGCGCGATGCGCGTGATGCCCGCGCCGCTCTCGTTCGACACGAGCTCGAAGTGATAGGTCTCGCCGCGAATCACCGCGCCGAGCGCGATCAGCGCGTCGAACTGGTTGCTTTCCGCGAGCTTTTGCAGCGCGAGCGGGATTTCGAGCGCGCCCGGGACGGTCACGAGCAGCACGTCTTCGCCGGCGACGCCCAGGCGCTCCAGCTCTTCGACGCACGCGTCCGCAAGGCCGTTGCAGACGGGCTCGTTGAAGCGCGATTGAACGATGCCGATACGCAGGCCATCGCCTTCGAGGTTCGGTTGATATTGTCCGATTTCCATGTTCTTTCCGTGGTGTGGATGAGCGGTGATAGGGGCTGCAGCACAGGCTGACAACATTACGACACTACGACACGAGACCGTTATGCGGCGTCGGGCGTCGACGTCGCGCCGCCCGGCATCGGCGCGAAGCCGGTGACTTCGAGGCCGTAGCCGGACATGCTGCCGAGCTTGCGCGGATTCGACAGCACCTGCATCTTGCCGACGCCGACGTCGCGCAGGATCTGCGCGCCGATGCCGAACGTCTTGAAATCGACCGGCCGGCGCTTGAGCGCGGCCGCCTTCTCTTTTTCGTCGAACGCGAGGAACACGTCGACGAGATGCTCGTTCGTGTCGCCGCAGTTCAGGAGCACGATCACGCCGAGCTCGCGCGCGGCGATTTCCTTCATCGCGGCGTCGAGCGTCCACGAGTGAGTCGAAATTCCGGTCTCGAGCAGGTCGAGCACCGACAGCGGCTCGTGCACGCGCACGGGCGTCTCTTCGTGCGGCGCGGGCGTGCCGCGCACGAGCGCGATGTGCGGCGAGCCCGTCGGATGATCGCGGTACAGCACCGCCTTGAACGGGCCGTGCGCCGTCTGCATCGTGCGTTCGGCGACGCGCTCGACGATCGATTCGGTGCGGCTGCGATAGTGGATCAGGTCGGCGATCGTGCCGATCTTCAGGCCGTGCTCCTTGCCGAATTCGATCAGGTCCGGCAGGCGCGCCATCGTGCCGTCGTCCTTGATGATCTCGCAGATCACGGCGGCGGGCGTGAGACCCGCGAGCGCCGTCAGGTCGCAGCCCGCCTCGGTGTGGCCCGCGCGCACGAGCACGCCGCCCGGCTGCGCCATGATCGGGAACACGTGGCCCGGCTGCACGATGTGCTCGGCGCGCGCGTCGTGCGCGACCGCGGTCGCGATCGTGCGCGCGCGGTCCGCGGCCGAGATGCCCGTCGTCACGCCTTCGGCCGCCTCGATGCTGACCGTGAACGCGGTGCCGTACTGGGTGCCGTTGCGATACGTCATCAACGGCAGGTGGAGCTGCTTGCAGCGCTCCTGCGTGAGCGTGAGGCAAATCAGCCCGCGGCCGTAGCGAGCCATGAAGTTGATCGCTTCCGGCGTGACGAACTCGGCGGCGAGCACGAGGTCGCCCTCGTTTTCGCGGTCTTCTTCGTCGACCAGGATCACCATCCGGCCGGCTTTGAGCTCGGCAATGATGTCGGGCGTGGAGGCGAGCGTCATAAAAGGATCGGGGGAAGGGAAAGCGCGTATTTTACGCCACGCGCGCCGGGTTTTAGCCGAACGCGGCGCGACGGCCGGCCGCGTCGGCCGAACGGCCGATGGCGGCGCGCGCGGCGGTGCGGCCGGCGCACCGCGCGATGGACGTTCGGCGGGTGTCGGCGCGCGATATCCGGCGGGCGGCGCGGATGCGAAAAGGGCGCGATGGGTGCGCCGATCGTCCGATCGCAGACACGCATCGCGCCCCGCGGAACACCGCGCGCCGCGCCGGTTCACGGTTACTTCGGCGCGTTCATCATCCGCTCGACATACCGCGCAATAACGCGATGTGCTTCGGGTGGTTTTCCGCACAACCGATAATCCGTGGTTTGTCCCAGACAGGGAAACGCATTGCCTGGGCCTTGAAAAATTCGGGATTTGGAAAGGCGGTGAGACGGATCAACCGGTTTAGCAGAGATTGCGGGACGCGTGCTTTTCGAAATAGACGAGATTGGCTGCGGTGACAGAGAGCGAAGCCGGCATCGGACCCGGCAGTGTGTCTTGCTGGTTTCTGCGCGTTTTCCACGGTTTCTGCTGGTTCTTCTCTGTAATGAAGGTTACGTCGAGAGGATGCGTACCGCCGGTAGCATCCATGACGGCCCGCTCGATAGACTCCGGTGCCATCGACCGGATCGACGACAGATAGGTCCATTGGTCCGTGTAGGGCTGGAAGTCCTCGTCGACGAAAACACTGCAATCCTGCTCGCGTGGCGTCTTTTGCAGAGGAAGTGCAATCAGATTGCCGAAGCCACCCTTCGGTATCGTGTCCTGATTAGGGAAGAGGCGGTCGTAGGACGCCAGCTTCAGTTGCCGCGTTCGCGCGCATGTATGGCTGATGATCGCGGTGCCTAGGCGCCGCGCATCCCGTCCAGGTACCGCTGACCGGAAGAAAATCCAGATGTGCGCGCCGTTGCCGGATCGCGAGATTTCCAGCGCAGCCGGTACGCCTAGTTCGGTGCATGACGACCTGAAAGCCTGGGCATCTTCTCGCCAGTCGGCGTCATCGAAATCGACGGCAAGAAAATGACAGGTATCGTCAGCCAGCAAGGGGTAGACACCAATCGTGTGCCTACCAGCGAGGTGGTCGTAGATGATCTGGTCGGACAACGATATCAGGAGGCGGTGGCCGCAGTCGGAGCATTTGATTCGGGGTTTCTCACAAATACAGGGTCTCCACTCGTTGGCACAAGCGGGTGAGGAGCCTGATTTGCCAGCCTTGCTCTGCCATCTGATCGGATAAACGTCGGTACGACCTTGAATCAGCCGGCGAAACAGAACGATTTTCTCGTCCGTGCTAAGCCGAGACGCCTTGGACTGCTGCGGGACAACTGGCTCTGCCAACGACCGTTGGAAGTCGATGCCGTGCGCATCGAGCAAGGCACGGAGCCGCGCGCTTTCGGCGCGCAAACGCTCCAGTTCGCTAATCTCGGGTGCCATGTCGGCGCCGCGAACGGGATGGCCACCTTTCTGTCCCTAAACACGAACTGTTGGAGAGTCGTTCAATCCTTGTCCTTTGGGTAGGCAATTGCTATATAATGATCGTTATATAGTAAGGAGGGCGCCATGCTTACTTTCAAGGTCACAACTGTCGGGGCTTCGGCCGGTTTCATTCTTACCAAGGAGGCGATGGCGCGGCTCAAGGTGCAGAAAGGCGATACCGTGTATCTGACCGAGGCACCCGAAGGCGGCTACCGGATTACGCCGTACAACCCGGATTTTGAACGCCAGATGAAGTTGGCGGAAGAGATCATGCACGATGACCGCGATATTCTGCGGGCACTAGCCAAATGACAGTATGGCGCTGGGTGCGTGCGGACCTGACTTACGCAATCCATGATCGCCAGCTTGCAGAGCATGGCGGGCTCGATGGTGTGCGCGACAAGGGAGCGGTGGAGTCGGCACTGGCACGGCCGCAGAATCTCGATGTTTATGCGAGTGCGGACGCGGCGGCGCTCGCCGCCGCATATGCCTGTGGGTTAGCGCGGAATCATGGCTTTACGGACGGCAACAAGAGAACCGCTTGGGTGGTTGCGCGTCTTTTCCTGGCAGACAACGGCTTTCGGCTGAAGTTTGATCCAGCCGACGCCGTTAGGACCATGGAAATGGTTGCTGCTAGCACGTTCGACGAAGCTGCGTTGGCGGAGTGGTTCAGGAAGCGGATCGCCGAGTAAGTCGGCGGACGATTAAACTCGACACTCGCGCTGGTTTAACCAGTTACGGGCGTCCCATGGGTGACGCCGACGACAGCATTCTTTCGGTGTACCGCGCAATTATGTTGAGTCTGGCTGGAGACGCTTGCCCAGTATAGCGGTGGCGCTCAACGATGCTCGGTATACCGTCAGAAATACCGTCGTGTCGTTGTGGCTGTAGAGAGTCGTTGGTGGACAACTACGAACGAAAGCGAATGTGAACGCACTACCCCTTGGTCGGCACTCAGTGCGACCGATAGCCGTGGCAGTCGATATTTACATGCTTAGTGGCCTTCACTGCGATAATGGTGCCGCTCGAATCAGTGAGGTTGAACGCGTTTCCGTTTTCGTGCTCAACATCATAGTGAAACATGTCCTCCAGTTCGGTGGAATATTTCCAGCGGCGAGGGAAGGGGGTCTTTGCATGATATGGGCCCGCATCCTTCCAAACCAATCCTGTGCGATCAACCATATATGTCGGCTGCTTTGGCTGATTAGCTTTCGTATGATCGTTCGCGAAGCGCTTAATCTTTTTGGCGAGTCGCTCGAAGTGGTTCTCTTCGCGCCCCCACATCTCACATTCACCCCAAATGTCGGGATGTTCGGGCAATCGAGAAAAAATATTCCCCGGAAATATCAACGGTGAGCTTTTTCCACGCGGCCTGATGTGCTCCCGACAAGAATTTTCCTCAATGAGGACCGTTGATAGGTATGTTTGGAACGTCGTTGCCTCGGTACCTACACTCCAGAGCGTTTCGGCATCGCCCCAACGAAACCGGAAGTGAGCCCGTATGCGTTGCGCGATCGAACCGCGGTCCCCGGTTTGATGAAACCCGACGATATGGGCTCCTTGCGCTTCTCCAGCTTTCTGTAATAAGTCTTGAATTTGCTGTTCGGCGATTTGCGCGCTCGTGCTCTTTCCAGGAAAAAATCTAACTGCCCAATCTCCGAGGTGTGCACTATCCATTGCCATTACTGCAGCCTTGGCTTCCGTCCCACAACTTCAGGGGCTTGCCATCAGTCGTGGCGCGCGCGATTTCCAATGCAGTCAGAGGCATTTGAGTCGTTCAACATGGGTGTTTTCGATGTTGAAACGATATCGGATCGTGACGAAGCCATGCGAGCTAAATAACTTTGGCGCATAGCATGAGATATACTAATTAAGTGACAATATCCGGGCTCGATATGCGAAAAGAGGAGACTGCGGAGTTCGAGGCACGTCGACGTAAAGGGATGCGATTGCTTGCGCGTGGGGCGTCTCAGGCAGAGGTCGTCCGCGCTCTCGGGGTTACTCGACAGACCGCTTCGAGGTGGGCAAAGATGCTGGCCGAGAATTCTGGCTCGTGGAGGGCTGGAAAGCGCGGACCGCCGAGCCGATTGACGGAACAGCAGCTTCTGCGTCTGGATAGGCTAGTGAGGGGGAAGGAACCGCAGGAGCACGGCTTCGCACAGTATCGCTGGTCTGTTGCCTTGGTCCGCGATCTGATTGAAAGGGAGTTCGGTATACGCTACGAGTCGATTCCGAACGTGCGGCGCATCCTGCGCGAGATGGGGCTGTTCCCCAAGTACGGATGGAGTCTATCGATGATACGCCGGGCATGGCGGCGATGGGAGCGTGATGGAAGGCCAGTGGCCTGGTAACGCTAATGGACCGGCATTGAGAAGGTGGGTGTGTCGTGTGCGTCAGTCGCTTCCGCATGTAGCCGAAAACGTCAAATCTTTTCTGATGATGCCCTTTTCTTGGAGACGCTGAAAGACAGATTCTTCGCGCACGGGTACAGCAAAGTACGCCATCAACGTTGCCGCATTCAGATCGCGGAAATGTTGGAGGATCTCCATCGAGCAGCGCAATGCATGATCAAAAACGAGCCAAAGACACTTTTCGTGCGCTGGCCAGCGCGTCCAATGTTGAAACATCGCGGCCTTTTTTTTGTTGCTGTGTGCAAGCTCTCCGTATATGACCGTATCCAGTATCTCCCGATACGTGACCGCGTCTCCGCCGGGTTGAAGTGGCGAACCCGTTGACAGAAATAACGTGTTCTGTTCCCTCAACTGCGTGAATGCATTGTGAAATAAAGGGTGAGTAAACTCGTAATTCTCGGCGAGGCGTCCGATGCTAAATCTGTCATTGTTTTGGGTAAGCATTCGATAGGTCAGCGTGAAGGCATCGATGTTGTCCCGATCGAGATGACGTAGATCGAAATCGCTGACCTCGGTTTGCATCTCTATTTCCGTCGCTGCATCCCCGTCGTCGTCGATTACCTGATTTACAGACAGGATTTTTGCGCGAACCCGATTTAAGCTAAACGTGACAGCTTGGCTTTGGAAGAACCGAGTATGCTCAAGACGTTGCACCTTCTCGTTGAAGCCTATAAGCTGCTCTCGAAATTCCGACGCGTCAGGCGTTTTTCGAACTTGCATGGTCCGCCCCCGTTAGACGTTTCCAGCTTTGTGCATGGCGATGTCGTTCTGTGCAGGCATTGTTGAGGACTCTCAACGCGACCACACGTAGCCTCGGCAACGCACTCCTGACCAGCAAGTTAATCGGGTGGGATCGCATTTTGGCGTTCAGAGGCAAGTTCAATGTCGACGAAACGCAGGTTGCCCGATTTATTTCGCAAGGCGCGAACTAGCACTTGGCGGTTAACCATGGGGCCGATGACGTCATCGACCTGTTGAGAGACACCGCTTACTTTTTCTTCGCCTTTGTCAGGGACGTGAATCTTCAACCAATCGTCGTTGAGGTCAACAGCGCGCAGGTTGCCGGTTAATTCCACGACTTGCTCGCCGATGTTTGGCGCCGGTAGTTCGGTGCGGATAACCTTGGCTATTTTGGTGCGAGCAATGGCGTTGATTCGGGGTGCCTCTTCTACGCCTGCGGACCGGAATTCGAGACTTTCGAACTCTTTCCCAGCGGGCGTCATGTTTCGGACGAGCTTCCGAAATGTGGTCCGATAGTTATCATCTTGGATGAGAGCTTTGGTCGCGTCACCCGATTCATCCTCGGAAATCGTTTGGACGACGGTCAAAAACTGCTTCGCGACGTCGGATGCACCAGGATTCTGCTTTTCGAACAATTCGAGTTGTGTGCTAGCCTTGATCGCAACAGAGAATTGGAAGCTTCCCGGCACATCTTGCAAAAGCCATGGCTGGAATAATTGCGTGACGTCCTTGGTTGGCGGTCCCTTCCGGTGTGGCCGGTCAGTTGTCCATTCGATTACGCGATAAAACATCGCCTGAATCGTCTTCACGCGATCGACAATCAGGTCTAGCGGTGCGGCGCCGCGGAGCACGTCACCGCCTTTGACTGAGACGTTGACCATTCCCGGCAAGAAGTTGACGTCGTACTTCTGCTTCTCTCGTTCGGTGAAGACTGCTTGAACGATCTCTTCGAGTTGGAAACGTGCGAAGTCGGCTAACGCGCTGTCGCTCAACTGAGAGTATGCAAGTTGACAGGCGCGATCTAGCTCGCCGGCCTTGTACAGGAGAGCTACCGTACTTACTGCCGTGATATCGCGCGTTTTACGCTTGCTCGGGTCTAGCGCATCGAGGGCCTGACGTTCGAACTCGGCTGCTTTTGCGAACAACTGACGAGCATTTTCCTTATCGTTGGCACGTAGCGCTTCATGCGCCTGCTGCGCCGCTGTCTCGCTCAGCCGATGAAAGGTTAGCCAGGTCATGCCGCAGGTTCGAGCAGAATGAGTTTCGCGCGAAAGCCGACGACAGCGGCAAATGCTGGCAGGCTGCTTTTACCCTCCTTGGCTTGCTGCCGTTTCTGTTTGAGTCTGTATCGAACGTCTGTTTCGCCGCTGTCTGACCCAGAGACCTCCAGGCGGTATGCTTCCTCCAAGTAGGACTCTGGATCGCTTCCGACCGGCATCACGTAGTAGTCAGCCCCCGTCTTGGTTTCGCATCGCGCAACGCCAACCATGTTTTCCAACTCCTCTACGGCGGCGAGAGCTATAGCGTATGCGCCATCCCGCTTCGCGTCGTCGGCATTGAGATACGAGCGTTTCAGTGTGCCGTCGGCGGGCGTCCAGCCGAGTTCGACGGGCTGGGCTTCGCCACGGGACTCAAGCTGGAATTCCGTTGGCGAATTGTGATGCGCGTCGAGACGAACTCGTGCCGCGTTTGAACAAGTGTCCAATTGGGGTTGGTCGATTAGATGACGACCAGCAAGGTTCTCGAAAACGAGCCTCAACTTTTCTTCCACACGTACCCCCCGCATCTCGCGATTTTTGGGGAACAATGTAGCGCGACGTATCGCGAGCGTAAAGGAAAATCCCTTGTACTGAGCTTGACTGCGCGGTTGAAATGCAGACCAGATCAGTCCGAACTCTTGCGGCGTATCGCCGCCGATTTCGATCCCGATGGGGTAGGTAGCTGGATTCGGTATATCGAGGACATCGTCTTCTGGAGACGTGACGGTATACGAATCGCAAAAAGCGGCCGTATACCGTCAGAAATACCGTCACAAAACCGTAGATTCAGTTGGGCTCAAGGAGACGCCAGTAGACGAGTGATTCAGGAAAATCTAATCATTTCAATGGCTTATGGTCGTCCTGAGACGTGCTGAGCATCCGCTCCACGTACCGCGCAATCATGTCGATCTCCAGATTGACCTTCACGCCGGCCTTCAGATGCCGCAGCGTCGTCACTTCGACCGTATGAGGAATCAGGTTGATCGAGAATGCGCAGCCGTCGTCGCGATCCTCGACCGAATTGACGGTGAGGCTCACGCCGTTGACGGTGATCGAGCCCTTGTACGCGAGGTAGCGGCCGAGCTCGCGCGGCGCGAGCACGCGCAATTCGTGCGATTCGCCGACGGGCGCAAAGCGCGTGACCGTGCCGAGGCCGTCGACGTGCCCGGACACGATGTGGCCGCCGAGGCGATCGTGCGCGCGCAGCGCTTTTTCGAGGTTCACTTCGCCCGGCTCGGCGAGGCCGACCGTCTTGTTCAGGCTTTCGCGCGACACCTCGACGTCGAACGTATCGGCCGTCTTCGCGACGACTGTCATGCACGCGCCCTGGATCGCGATGCTGTCGCCGAGCGCGACGTCGGCAAGGTCGAGCCCGCCCGCGCGCAACGTGAGGCGCACGCCCGCGTCGGGCGAGGAGGCGATCGGCTCGATCGTTTCGATGCGGCCGACTGCCGCGACGATTCCGGTAAACATCGTGTCGGGTTCCGTTATGAGTGAGTAGGGGACGCGCTCGCGTGTGCGTTCGCGAAGCGAGCCAGGATGCGCAGGTCGTCGCCGACGCGCTCGACGCTATGAAACGCGAGCCGCATGCGGTCGGCGAGCGACGCGGGCGCGGCGACTTCGAACATCGCGGCCGCGTCGGCGCCGAGCAGGCTCGGCGCGAGATAGACGAGCAGCTCGTCGACGCAGCGCTCGCGCAGCAGCGAGCCGTTCAGCTTGTGGCCCGCTTCGACGTGCAGCTCGTTGATCCCGCGTTCGCCGAGCACGGCGAGCATGGCGGGTAGATCGACCTTGCCGCGCGCGTTCGCGAGCGGCACGATTTCCGCGCCGCGCGCGCGCAGCGCATCCGCGCGCGCTTCGCTCTGCCAGTCGAGCGCGCCGCAGAAGATGAGCAGCGAGCCGCCTTCGAGCAGGCGCGCGGAGAGCGGAATATCGAGGCGGCTGTCGATCAGCACGCGGCGTGGCTGACGCGGCGTGTCGACGCCGCGCACGTTGAGTTGCGGATCGTCTTCGCGCACGGTGCCGATGCCCGTCAGGATCGCGCAGGCACGCGCCCGCCATTTGTGGCCGTCGTCGCGTGCGGCGTCGCCCGTGATCCATTTGCTTTCGCCGGACGCGAGCGCCGTGCGCCCGTCGAGCGATGCGGCCGTCTTCATCCGCACCCAAGGCCGGCCGCGCGTCATCCGCGACACGAAGCCGATGTTCAGTTCGTGCGCCTCGTGCGCGAGCAGGCCGCAGCGCACGTCGATGCCCGCATCGCGCAGCATCGCGAGGCCGCGCCCGGACACCTGCGGGTTCGGGTCCTCCATCGCCGCGACGACCTTGCCGACGCGCGCGTCGATCAGCGCGTGCGCGCACGGCGGCGTGCGGCCGAAGTGGCTGCACGGCTCGAGCGTCACGTAGACGGTTGCGTCGCGCAGGTCGCTGCCGTGCGCACGCGCGTCCTTCAGCGCCTGCACTTCCGCGTGATCCTGGCCTGCCGGCTGCGTGAAGCCCTCGCCGATCACGACGTCGTCCTTGACGATCACGCAGCCGACGCGCGGATTCGGCGTCGTCGTATACATCCCGCGCGCGGCGAGCGCGAGCGCGCGCTGCATGTGGGTGAAGTCGCTTTCCGAGAACATCGGTGGGTCCTGTCTGTCGTCCGGCCGTTCAGGGGCGCAGCGCCGCGAACGCGCGGCGCGCGGCGGCGAGCGTCGCGTCGAGCGTGTCGTCGTCGTGCGCGCTCGACACGAAGCCCGCTTCGTACGCGGACGGCGCGAAGTACACGCCTTCGTCGAGCATCAGATGGAAGAAGCGGTTGAAGCGCTCGACATCGCTCTTCGTCACGTCGGCGAAGCTCGCCGGCACGCGCTCGATGAAGTAGAGGCCGAACATCCCGCCGATCGCATCGGCCGAGAACGGCACGCCGGCTGCGCGCGCCTCGGCCGCGAGGCCGTCGGCAAGCCGGCGCGTCTTCTGCGCGAGCGCGTCGTGGAAGCCGGGCGCCTGGATCAGCTTGAGCGTCGCCAGACCCGCCGCGACCGCGATCGGATTGCCCGACAGCGTGCCCGCCTGATAGACGCCGCCGAGCGGCGCGAGGTGCGACATGATGTCGCTGCGACCGCCGAACGCGGCGGCCGGCATCCCGCCGCCGATCACCTTGCCGAGGCACGTGAGGTCCGGCTTGATCCCGTAGCGCTGCTGCGCGCCGCCGAGCGCGACGCGGAAGCCGCACATCACTTCGTCGAAGATCAGCACGGCGCCGTGCTTCGTGCAGAGCGCGCGCAGCGCGTTCAGGAATTCGGGCGTGCCGCGCACGAGGTTCATGTTGCCCGCAACGGGCTCGACGATCACCGCGGCGATCTCGTTGCCGAACGCGGCGAACGCTGCTTCGAGCGCCGCCACGTTGTTGTATTCGAGGACGGTCGTGTGCTTCGCGACGTCGGCCGGCACGCCCGCCGACGTCGGGTTGCCGAACGTGAGGAGCCCCGAGCCCGCCTTCACGAGCAGGCTGTCCGCGTGGCCGTGGTAACAGCCTTCGAACTTGACGATCCGGCTGCGGCCGGTGAAGCCGCGCGCGAGGCGCAGCGCGCTCATCGTCGCCTCGGTGCCGCTCGACACCATCCGCACCTGCTCGATCGACGGCACGAGCTTGCAGATTTCCTCGGCGATTTCGATCTCGGCTTCGGTCGGCGCGCCGAACGAGAAGCCGTCGGCGAGCACGCGCTGCACGGCCGCCAGCACGTCCGGATGCACGTGGCCGACGATCATCGGGCCCCACGAGCCGATGTAGTCGATGTAGCGCTTGTCGTCCGCGTCCCAGAAGTACGCGCCTTGCGCGCGCGCGACGAAGCGCGGCGTGCCGCCGACCGAGCGGAATGCCCGCACCGGCGAATTGACGCCGCCGGGGATGGTTCGCTGGGCGCGTTCGAAGAGAGTTTGATTATTCGACATGAATTGGACCTGCGAGAGAGTGCGCGCGAGCGGCGAAGCGCCGCGGCTCGCGTCGGGCGTATCGATCCGACTGATTGTACCGGAGACGCGCGGCGCGGGTCCGGCCGGGGCTGCGGCGGTTGGGCGCGCGAGCAGGGCTGGTGGCGGTGCGGGCGCGTGACAGGCGGTGCGGCCCGCGTTTGCCGGGTGGCGCGCGGGCCGGATTTCGTCCGATTCTTTTCGTGCCGGCTCGCTTCGCCGCATTTGCCGGATCGACGGCGAGCCGCCGCGACGAAGGGCGGCTGGCTCGCCGGCTACGCGCGCCGCGGCGGCTTGCGCTTGCCGGTGAGCTCGGCCCAGCGCTTCTCGAGCGCGCCTTCGGCGACGGGCTTGATCGAGATGCCGGACGTCTGCGCATCCCACGTCTGCACCGAGAACGGATGCGCGCGCAGCGCGTCGCGCGGGACCGCGACTTCGCTATGGCCGTCGACGAGCCAGTCGTAGACGAAATCGATGCAAAGCCGATAGCCGCGCTTCATTTCCGGATCGGGCACTTCGTACGGCCCGCGCGTCACGTAGCCGGAGCCGAACACACCCTTCGGCTCCTTCGCGACGCGGTGCAGGAACACGCGATCGCCCGGCAGGATGCTGCGCGAGAAGCCGCAGCCCCAGACGTCCGCGACCGCTTCGCCCGCCTTCACGCGCGCGGCCATCTCGGGCAGCTCGGGCCACGGCCATTTCTTGGGGCTCCAGATCAACAGGAAGGCGGTCATGTCGGCGAGCTCGGCTCGGAATCGTCCAATGAAAACGGCGAGCTTAACCGATGCGTGGGCGCCGCGCGACGGCGGTGCGGGGCGAAGGGCGGCGGGATCAAGAAAATCGCCGTGGCCGGTGGAGGGCGAGCGCCGGCGCCCCGAACGCGCAAGCCGACGCCCAATCCGGGCCGCGTCAAGAACGCCGACGAAGGGTCGCGTACAATCGAAACCTCGCGTCGGCCCGATCGGCCGCCGCCCTCCCTGCCTGACCGTGCAGTGCGCTCACCGGCGCACGCCGGCCGCTTCCGTGGAATTCCAATGTCTCACGTCGCAAGACGCCGGCCCGACGGCCGGCTGATCCTGTTGCTCGGCGCGCTCGCCGCGTGCGGGCCGATCGCCACCGACATGTATCTGCCGAGCCTCCCCGCGATCGCGGACGGCTTCGGCGTGAGTGCCGCCGCCGCGCAGCGCACGCTGACGAGCTTCATGGCCGGCTTCTCGATCGGCATGCTGCTCTACGGACCGCTGTCCGACACGTACGGCCGCCGGCCCGTGCTGCTCGGCGGCATCGCGCTCTTCACGCTCGCGAGCGTCGGCTGCTTCGTCGCCGCGTCGATCGACATGCTGATCGTCGTCCGCTTCCTGCAGGCGTTCGGCGCGGGCGCCGCGTCGGTGCTCGCGCGCGCGATCGCGCGCGACGCGCACGAGCCCGCCGACGCCGCGAAGGTGCTGTCGATGGTCGCGATCGTCACCGCGGTCGGACCGCTTCTCGCCCCGCTCATCGGCGGGCAGGTGCTGCGCTTCTCCGGCTGGCGCGGCGTGTTCGTCGTGCTCACGCTGTTCGGCGCGGTATGCGCGGCGGCCGCGTTCCTGCGCGTGCCCGAGACCTGGCCGCGCGAGAAGCGCGCGAGCGCCGCCGTGCTGCGCTCGTTCGCCGCGTACGGACGCATCGTCGCCGATCCGGTCGCATGGGGCCACATGCTGTGCGGCGGGATGGCGTTCGCGTCGATGTTCGCGTACATCACCGCGACGCCGTTCGTCTACATCGACTACTTCCACGTGTCGCCGCAGCATTACGGGCTGCTGTTCGGGCTGAACGTCGTCGGCATCATGATCGGCAACTTCCTGAACACGCGTCTCGTCGGCCGCGTCGGCTCGCTGAAGATCATCGCCGCCGCGTCGCTGCTGAGCTGCGCGGCGTCGCTTGCTGTCGCGTTCTTCGCGCTCACGGGGCTGGGTGGCCTGTGGTCGATCGTCACGAGCCTCTTTTTCGTCGTCGGCGTCGTCGGCATCCTGTCGGCGAACTGCACGACCGACCTGATGCACCGCTATCCGCACAACGCGGGCGCCGCGGCCGCCGTGTTCGGCGCGATGCAGCTCGCGCTAGGCGCGCTCGCGAGCGTCGCGATCGGCGCGCTCGCCAACGGCACGCCGTTCGCGATGGGCGTGACGATCGGCGTCACGGGCCTGTTGTGCTTCGGCGGGCGCATGCTCGTGCTGCGCTGGCACGGCCGGCCGGTGAAGGGCCGACTGAGCAACGTCGACGTCGCGTAAAAAAGCGCCGGCGGCTCGCAAGCGAACCGCCGGCCCCGCGGCTCGCCGCCGCGCGACGCGAAGGGCCGCGTCGCGCGCGCGATCACGACGCGTGCGCGACGCCGTACTGCGACGACAGATATCGCCGGATATCGTCGGGCGCGTTGATGAAGCGCGTGCCGTCGCGCTCCTGAACGGCGACCGACGCGTCGTTCGGCATCCGGCCGTTGCCGAGCACGATCACCGGCGCGGACTGATTGGTTTCGCCGATCAGCGCCACGATCGCGTTGCGCGGGCGCGGCGCGTCGATGTACTCGACGTCGACCGCGTCGCGCAGTTGCGGGAAGAAGCTCAGCAAGCCTTCGACCGCCACCGAATCGCCGCAGTAGAACGGGCCTTCCGCGCCGCTGTAGAAGCCCGGACGAAGGATGAACAGTTTGTCTTTCATGGTTGTCTCGCTAAGGTTGGACTACGTGGGTTGGGGCAGGCGCCGGCGATACGCGCGAGCACCGCGTGAGGGCGTCCCGCCGCCCGCGCGGCATCGCGGCGGGTCAGGCTTCGATCTGAGTTGGCGCGGCGGCGCGCAGCCGCGAGAATCCGGCTTCGAGGTCGGCGATCATGTCGTCCGGGTGTTCGAGGCCCGCGTGAATCCGCAGCAGCGGGCCTTCCCGTTTCCATTGCGTCGCCGTGCGACAGCTCGCCGGGTTCGACCGGAGGATCAGGCTTTCGAAGCCGCCCCAGCTATAGCCCATGCCGAAGCACGTCATCCCGTCGAGCATCGCGCGCAGCGCTTCGTCCGATTGCGGGTGCAGCACGACGCCGAACAGTCCGCTCGCGCCCGTGAAGTCGCGCCGCCAGAGCGCGTGTCCGGGCGAACCGGGCCGCGCCGGATACAGGATCTCGGCGACTTCGGGCTGCCTGGCGAGCCATTCCGTCAGCGCGTGCGCATTGCGCTGATGCCGCTCGAGCCGCACCGACAGCGTGCGCAGCCCGCGCAGCGCGAGATACGCGTCGTCGCCGCTCACGGTCATGCCGAGCTGCCGGTAGAAGCGGTTGATCTTCGGATAGAGCGCGTCAGTCGTCAGGATCGCGCCCATCAGCACGTCGGAGTGGCCCGAGATGTACTTCGTCGCCGCGTGAATCGACACGTCGACGCCGTGCTCGAACGAACGGAAATAGAGCGGCGTCGCCCACGTGTTGTCCATCAGCACGATCGCGTCGTGCCGATGCGCGATCCGGCTGATCGCCGGAATGTCCTGCACTTCGAACGTCAGCGAGCCGGGCGACTCGACGAACACGGCGCGCGTATTCGGACGCATCAGCGCGGCGATGTCCGCGCCGATCGACGGATCGAAGTACGTCGTCTCGATGCCGAGGCGCGCGAGCGTCTCCGCACAGAACGCGCGCGTCGGGTCGTAGACGGAGTCCGTCATCAGCAGATGGCCGCCGGGACCGAGCGTCGCGAGCAGCGACGTCGTGATCGCGCTCAGCCCGCTCGGCGTGAGCATCGCGCGATGCGCGCCTTCGAGGCGAGCGAGCGCGGTCTCGAGCGCGCGTGTGGTCGGGCTGCCGCCGCGCCCGTAGGCGCTCGGCGTGCCGCTCGCGTGCTTCAGCGCTTCGACGCTGTCGAAGAGCAGCGTCGATTGCCGGTAGACGGGCGGGTTCACGGGCGCGCCGAGCTGGCTGTGCGTGCGGCCCTCGTGGGCGAGGACGGTGTCGGTCGAATGCGTGGCGTTCAAGGCGTGTTCCTTTGGTCGTCTGTTCAATCGAGGCGAATCGAGCGGCGCCGCGCGTCGCGGCGTGGCAGTTCGTGAAGTCATGTTAATTGCGCGAGATCGGAAATTGTTTTTAAAGATTCGCGCACATCCGGATAAGATTGGAAAAATTTTCTAATCCGGAGGAGATATGGACAAACGCGATGCTCAGATGCTCACGTTGCTGCAACAGGACGCGACGATCAGCCTGAACGACCTCGCGAAGGCGGTGAACCTGTCGCCGACGCCATGCTGGCGCAGGCTGCAGAAACTGCGCGAAGACGGCGTGATCTGCCGGCAGGTCGTGCTCTGCGATCCGGCGAAGCTGAATCTCGGGCTCACCGCGTTCGTAACGGTGCGCTCGAACCAGCACGGCGACGCGTGGACGATGCGCTTCATCGAGGCCGTCCGCGCGATTCCGGAGATCATCGAAATCTATCAGATGAGCGGCGACGTCGATTACTTGTTGAAGGTCGTCGTGCCCGACATCGCCGGCTACGACAGCGTCTACAAGCGGCTCATCAAGAGCGTCGAGCTGATGGACGTGAGCTCCGCGTTCGCGATGGAGGTCATCAAGCGCACGACCGCGCTGCCGCTCGATTACGTCGCGACCGAGTGACGCGGGCGCGCGGCCTGCCGACGACGATCGCCGGTGGGCCGCCCACGATTCGCGATCGCGACGTGCGCGCGCGTTCGCGAATCAATCCGTGCCGCACGCGTCGCGATACGCGAACAGCGCGGGCGCGCCGCCCGTGTGCAGGAACAGCACCGGGCCGCTTCCTTCGAAGCGGCCGCGCGCGATGCCGTCGAGCAGGCCCGCCATCGCCTTGCCCGTGTACACGGGATCGAGCAGCAGCCCCTCGGTCCGTGCGAGCAGCCGGACTGCGTCGATGCCCGCGCGATTGGGCTCGCCGTAGCGCGGCGCGAAGTAGTCGTCCCACAGATCGATGCGCGTGTCGGCCGGCGTCTCGATGTCGAGCAGCTCGCTCGTCCGGTCGAGCAGTTGCTGCACCTTCGGACGCTGTTCCGCGTCGATGCGCGACACGGTGACTCCGATCACGGGCAGCGACGGCAATGCATGCGAGAGCGCGAACGCGAGGCCCGCATGCGTGCCCGCGCTGCCGGACGCGAGCGCGACGGCCGAGAAGTCGAGCCCCGCCGCGCGGATCTGCTGCGCGAGCTCGAGACCCGCGCGCACGTAGCCGAGTGCGCCGAGCGCATTCGATCCTCCGATCGGAATCACGTACGGACGGCGTCCTTCGCCGCGCAGCCGCTGCGCGGCCGCTTCGAGCTGCCGGTCCGCGTCGTCGAGGCTGCCGACGACGTGCGCGCGCACGCGGAACAGATCGAGCAGCAGCCGGTTGCCGCTCCGCAGATAGTCGTCGCGTGCGGTGCCGATCGGGTTCTCGAGCAGCGCGACGCAATCGAGGCCGAGCTGCGCGGCGAGCGCCGCGGTCTGCCGGACGTGATTCGACTGGATCGCGCCCGCGGTCACGAGCACGTCCGCCTTCTCACGGATCGCGTCCGCGGCGAGAAACTCGAGCTTGCGCAGCTTGTTGCCGCCCATCGCGAGCGACGTGAAATCGTCGCGCTTGACGTAGACGTCGCGGCCGACGTGCGCCGACAGGCGCGGCAGCCGTTGCAGCGGCGTCGCCGCGTCGATCAGGTTCAGGCGCGCAAAGGCGCTCAGTCGGGTTGAAAGAGGCGTCGTCGTGTTCATGCCGGGTCGAGGTGTCGGGTGGAGGATATCGAGTCGAAGTGTCGGGTCGACGTGTCGCCGCCGGCGGCGGCATGCGGCGCGGGTCAGTGCAGGATCTTGTCGAGGAAGTCGCGTGCGCGCTCGGAGCGCGGCGTATCGAAGAACGCGTCGCTCGCCGCGTCTTCGACGATCACGCCGCGATCCATGAACAGCACGCGATGCGCGACCTTGCGCGCAAAGCCCATCTCGTGCGTGACGCAGACCATCGTCATCCCTTCGCGAGCGAGCTCGACCATCACGTCGAGCACTTCGTTGATCATCTCCGGATCGAGCGCGGACGTCGGTTCGTCGAACAGCATCGCGACGGGATTCATCGACAGCGCACGCGCGATCGCGACGCGCTGCTGCTGGCCGCCCGACAACTGGCCGGGGAATTTCCGCGCATGCGCCTTCAGCCCGACGCGGTCGAGCAGTTGCAGCCCGATGTCGTGCGCGTCGTCCTTCGCGCGGCGCAGAACCTTGATCTGCGCGAGCGTGAGGTTCTCGAGCACGGACAGGTGCGGGAACAGCTCGAAATGCTGGAACACCATGCCGACGCGCGCACGCAGTTGCGCGAGCTTGACCGACGGATCGTCGAGCCGCGCGCCGTCGACGGTGATGCAGCCTTTCTGGAACGGCTCAAGGCCGTTGATCGTCTTGATGAGCGTCGATTTGCCGGAGCCGGACGGACCGCAGACGACGACCACTTCGCCTTTCGATACCGCCGCGCTGCAATCGGTGAGGACCTGATGCTTGTCGTACCACTTCGATACGTTGTCGAGAGTAATCATGTCGGGGTGCTTCGTGAGTGGCGGGACGCGCGGCCGTCCGGAAGCCGGACGGCCGGCGCGCGATCAGTGCGTCGACGGCAGCGCGCAGCGCGTTTCGATGCGGCCCTGCAGTCGCGCGAGCAGCGTGCTCAGCACCCAGTAAATCGCGGCGGCGGCGAGATACAGCGGCAGCGGCTGGAACGTCGACGCGATCACTTCCTGCGTCGAGCGCAGCAGCTCCGTGACGGTGATGACGGAGACGAGCGACGTGTCCTTGATGAGGCTGATCAGCGTGTTGCCGAGGCTCGGCACTGCGAGGCGCAGCGCCTGCGGGCAGATCACGTGGCGCAGCGTCTGCACGTGCGTGAAGCCGAGACTGTGCGATGCGGCCCACTGGCCACGGCCGATGCCGAGGATCGCGCCGCGCATGCTTTCCGACAGGTATGCGCCCGCGTTGAGCGTGAGGGTGAGGATGCCAGCGGAGGTTGGATCGAGCGAGATGCCGATGCTGGGCAGTCCGTAGTAGACGACGAACATCTGCACGAGGAGCGGCGTGCCGCGCATCACGCTAACGTAACCCTGAGCGATCGCGGACAGGGGCTTGTTGTTGCCGATGCGCACGATCGCGACCAGGAGGCCGACGATCAAGCCCAGCACCATCGACGCGACGGCGAATTTGATCGTGAGCACCGCGCCCATCGCCAGGACGGGAAGGCTGTGAACGATCAGATTGAATGCTTCCATGAACGTGTCTCCAGATCGTTGCCGGGCGCGTCGGCGGCGCAATGCGGGCCGACGCGCGCGCGGGCTGCTGCGGTCAATGTGCGTTGGGGGTTGTCGTGTCGGAGCCGAACCACTGCATCGAGATCTTCTTCAGCGTGCCGTCCTGGCGCATCGCCGCGAGCGCGTCGTCGATCGCCTTCGCAAACTTCGGATTACCCTTGCGGAACGGAATGCCCATTTGCGTGTCGGCGCCGGGAATCATGTTGCCCGTGCGCAGCGGCAGGTGCGAGCGCTTGATCAGGTACGAAAGCATCAGGTGGTCATTCACGGCCGCGTCGATCCGGCCCGTTGCGAGATCGCTCAGCATCTCCGCATCGCCGGGATAGGTCCGCAGGCCGACCTCGGGCACAGTCTTCACGAGATCCGCATAGTTGCTGCCCAGCACGACCCCCGCCTTGAGGCCCTTCAGGTCGTTCAGCGACTTGAACGCGCGCGAATCGTTTTCACGCTGCAGCAACTGCACACTCGAGTACACGTACGGCTGGCTGAAGTCGAGGGCCTGCTTGCGCGCCGGCGTGATCCCAACTTGGTTGACGATCACGTCGAACTTGCCCGCCTGCAGGCCGGCGAGGATTCCGCTCCATTCGGTCGTGATGAACTGCGGCTTCACGCCGAGCCGCGCGGCGACTGCCTTCGCCACGTCGACGTCGAATCCTTCGAGCTGGCCGTCGCTGTTGCGGTAGTCGAACGGCGGGTACGTGCCTTCGAGCGCGATCTTGAGCACGCCGGATTGCTTGACGCTGTCGAGCAGGTCGGCCGCGTGCGCGGAGGCGGTCGCGATGCCCACGAGCGCGGCGACGACTGCTGACGTGAACATCGGCTTGAATGCCTTCATCTTGATCTCCGTTGATAAAAACTGATCGGTTGATTTCACGGCTGCGTCGTCGCCTCGACGGCGATCCCGGCACCGCGCGGGTTCATGCGGGATGTGCGGGGCGGGGCGTCGTCCGGCGGCTACGAAAGCGAGTCGATTGAAGGCAAGCTTAATTTTGTCAAAATGGAAAATGTTTCCAAAGAAGTGCGGACTTTGGCGGCCGCGTGGAAAGTTTTTCTAGTGCTTCGAAGGGTTGCGCAAACAATCTGCTGTG
Source organism: Burkholderia sp. ABCPW 14 (assembly GCF_001523835.1). NCBI lineage: Bacteria > Pseudomonadati > Pseudomonadota > Betaproteobacteria > Burkholderiales > Burkholderiaceae > Burkholderia > Burkholderia sp. ABCPW 14. The sequence goes on from NZ_LOVS01000131.1 coordinate 34,605, forward strand.
GGTGCAACCGGGTGCGACTGGCCGAAGGATTCGCCAGCCTGTCGGCCCCACGCAATGCGTCGCACAAAAAAAACCGGAGCCCCAAGGCTCCGGCTTACTGCGGCTCGCGGCTCGCGGCTCGCGGCTCGCGTCAGTCTTTCGCGGCGGGCGCCGCGCCATGGCTCAGCCAGTCGAGCACGTCGGTGGCTTCGTCGTCCGCACTCGTGCCCGCGCGCACCTTTGCGCGCGCCATCGCCTCCGCGAGTTCCGCGTTCGGCGCGGCGCGGCGGATCGCAACGCCGACCGCGAGGATGTCGATCATCACGAGATGCAGGATTCGCGAGATCATCGACAACTGCGACTCGCGCATTTCGATGTGATCGGTCTCGAGCGCGACCGTCGCGCGCTTCGCGAGCGGCGTGTTGCTCGACGTGATCGCGATCACCTTCGCGCCCGCCTGCATCGCGACGTCGAGTACGCGCAAGAGCTCCGGCGCGCGGCCCGACTTCGACACCGCGACGATCACGTCGCCCTTGCCGAGGAGCGCCGCGGACGCCGCCTGCATGTACAGGTCGCCGTACGCGATCGTCGGGATTCCGAAGCGGAAGAACTTGTAGTGCGCGTCCTGCGCGACGATGTTTGAATTGCCGAGCCCGTAGAACTCGATGCGCCGCGCGTTGTTCAGGATGTCGATCGCCTGCTCGACGTGCTCGAAGTTCAGATGCTCGCGCAACTGGAGAATCGCCGACACCGTGTTGTCGAGCACCTTCGCGCCGAAATCGGTGGCGGTGTCGCCCAGATGCACCTGGCTGTGGCTCATCGGAATCGTGCCCGTCAGGCCCGTCGCGAGCTTCAGCTTGAAATCCGACAGCCCCTGGCAGCCGAGCGAGCGGCAGAAGCGGATGACGGTCGGCTGGCTCACGTCGGCCTTGCGCGCGATGTCGACGATCGGATCGTTGATGATCGAGCGCGGATGGTTGAGCGCGAGATCGGCGACGCGCCGCTCGGCGGGCGTCAGCGCATCGCGCATCTGCCGGATCCGCTCGAACACGGCCGACGACGCGCCGCCCGTGCGGTTCGACAACTGCTCGGCGAGGATCGCCGACACGCCGAGGAACGCAGGATACTCGGCGGTGATGAGGTAGGTCGGGATGTTCGCGAGATAGGTCTCGAAGCGGCCCTTCGCCTCGAAGCGCGCGCGAAACGGCGAGCGCATGAACAGCTCGCCCAGCTTCGGCACGACGCCGCCGCCGATGTAGATGCCGCCCAGCGCACCGAGCGTTACCGCGAGGTTGCCCGCGAACGTGCCGAGAATCCCGCAGAAGCACTCCACCGCCTCGCGCGCGAGCGCATCGCCCGCGTGCGCGCGCTCGACGATGTCGGCCGTGTCGACGTTCGCGGCGACCCGCTTCTTGTCGCGCGCGGCGAGCGCGCGATAGATGATCTCCATGCCCGGGCCCGCGCACACGCGCTCGAACGATACGTGCGGATACTTGTGGCGCGCGTACTGCAGCACGAGATCCTCGCGTTCGTCCATCGGCGCGAACGTCGCGTGGCCGCCTTCGCTGCCGAGCGCGATCCAGCGGTCGTCGGCCGGAATGAGCCCCGACACGCCGAGCCCCGTGCCCGGTCCCATCAGGCCGATCACGCTGCTCTGCCGGCGCGCGCCGCCGCCGATCTGCACGCGCTGCGCGTCGGTGAGGCCCGGCAGCGCCATCGCGAGCGCGGTGAAATCGTTGACGACGAGGAGCGTGTCGAAGCCGAGCGCGCGGCGCGTCGCTTCGATCGAGAAGCTCCAGTTGTGATTCGTCATCCGGACCTGATCGCCGTCGACGGGATTCGCGATCGCGATCGCCGCGTGGTTCACGCGGCCGATCTTCACGTCCTTCAGATACTTGCGGATCGCGTCGGTGAGCGTCGGATAGTCGGCGCCCGGGTACACGCGGATCTGCGTGACCTCGCCCGGGCCCGTCTCGAGCGCGAAGCGCGCGTTCGTGCCGCCGACGTCGGCCAATAGGCGCGGCCCGTCGGCGTGCTGTCTCGCCGCGGCGACGTTAGTTTGCACACCAGTAGACATCGAGCTTCGTCCCCTTGTCGTTGGCGAGTTGCGAAATCGCGTTCTTCTGCGGCGCGGCGGCCGCCGCCTCGAGCACCTCGCGCTTGCGGGTTCCCGCGATCAGCAGGAACAGGCGGTCGATGCGCTTCAGCGCGTCGAGCGACAGGCTCACGCGCGCATGCGGCGCGGCGCCCGGATGGACGGCGACGAAGCGCTCGGTCGTCGCGATCGCGTGATCCCATTCGGGCGCGTCCGCGAAAATCGAAGCGGTGTGGCCGTCCTCGCCCATGCCGAGCACGGCGACGTCGGGCAGCGGATGCGCGGGGCTCTGATTGAGCGCGGCGACCTGCGTGTCGGGCGACTCGCGCAGGTCGACGAGCGGCGCGAAGCGCGCGTGCGCGGCCGCGTTTCGCAGCAGCGTCTCGTGTACGAGCTTCGCGTTGCTTGCGTCGTCGGTGTCGGGCACCCAGCGGTCGTCGACGAGCGTCACGTCGATCCGCGGCCAGTCGAGCGCGGCGCTCGACAGCGTTTGCAGGAACGGCCGCGGGCTCGTGCCGCCCGACACCGCGAGCGTCGCGCGCGCGCGCAGCGCGAGCGCTGCCGCGAGCGCTTCGCCGACCGCTTGCGCGAGCGCTTCGGTTTGCGCGCGCGGGCTTTCGAAAGCGTGAACCTCGATCACTTCTCCTCCAGACTGCCTTTATTGAATTGAATGAATTCAGTGGGAACCATCGAGCGGCGCGCATGCGAAACCGCACGCGCGCTGCTTTGCATCAGTTTTCTTCTTCGAGCCAGCAGGTGCCGTGCTGCGCGAGCATCGCGCTCGCGGCGGCGGGGCCCCAGGTGCCGGCCGCGTACGGCTTCGGCGGCTTCGCCGAGCGCGCCCATTCGTTCAGGATCGGCTCGACCCAGCGCCATGCGGCTTCCTGCTCGTCACGACGGACGAAGAGGGCGAGGCGGCCGTTGATCACATCGAGCAGCAGGCGCTGGTACGCCTCCATCTGGCCTTCCTTGAAGAACTGGTCGAACGCGAGGTCGAGGTGCACGCTCGCGAGGTTCATCCCTTCGCCCGGCTGCTTCGCGAGGCAGTACAGACGAATCGACTCGTTCGGCTGCAGCCGGATCACGAGGCGGTTCGCGCCCGCGCGCAGCGCAGTGGGCCCGAGCGCCGAGTGCGGCACCGGACGGAAGTTGACGACGATCTCCGCGACGCGGTCGGCGAGCCGCTTGCCGGTGCGCAGGAAGAACGGCACGCCGGCCCAGCGCCAGTTCTCGATCTCGACCTTCAGCGCGACGAACGTCTCGGTCTGGCTGTCGGACTTCACGCCGGACTCGGTTGCGTAGGCGGGCACCTGCGCGCCCTTGATCACGCCCGCGTGGTACTGGCCGCGCACGGCGACCTTGCCGATGTCGCGCGGATCGACGGGCTTCAGCGCGCGCAACACGCGCAGCTTCTCGTCGCGGACCGAATCGGAATCCATCGAGTGCGGCGGCTCCATCGCGACGATCGACAGGAGTTGCAGCAGGTGGTTCTGCACCATGTCGCGCAGCGCGCCGGTATTGTCGTAGAAATCGCCGCGGGCTTCGACGCCGAGCTCCTCGGCGATCGTGATCTGGATGCTCTCGACCCATTCGCGGCGCCACAGCGGCTCGAAGAGCGCATTGCCGAAGCGCAGCGCGAGCAGGTTCTGCACCGGCTCCTTCCCGAGGTAGTGGTCGATCCGGTAGATCTGATCTTCTGCGAAGATCTCGCCGACCGCGTCGTTGATCGCGTTCGACGAGCGCAGGTCGTAGCCGAGCGGTTTCTCGAGCACGATCCGCGCGCCTTCGTTGAGGCCCACGGCGGCGAGCGCCTTGCAGATCGGCACGAAGAGCGACGGGCCCGTCGCCAGATAGAACACGCGGATGCCCGACAGCCGGCCGACCGCGTCGCGCAGCAGCGCGTAGTCCTCCGCGCGGCCGAGATCGAGCTTTACGTACACGATGCGCTCGAGGAAGCTCTGCCAGACGGATTCGTCGAACGCGCCGCCCGACGCCTTCGCCGCGTGCGGCTTCACGTGCTCGTCGACCCATTGCAGGTAGCCGTCGCGGTCCGCCGCATGGCGGGCCACGGCGACGATCCTGCCGGCTTCCGACAGCATGTTCGCACGGTGCGCCTCGAAGAGCGCGGGGAGGATCTTGCGCATCGACAGATCGCCGGTGCCGCCGAAGAGAACGAAGGTGAAGCTCGAATCGGTATGCATGTGTGTCCGCCGGTTGGGGATGCCCGAGACGCGGGCCGTAGTGCGATAAAAATATTTTTGACACTGAATTGTAGTTTAACTACAATCCGCCGCAAGGGGTAGCTCCCGAACGAAGAAAAGAAGCGCACGGCATGAAGAGGCGCGATCTTCGGACGGGCCGTGCGGCGCGAGCGCCGCACGTGGAAATGTTATCGGACATTGATGAAGCGCATGTGCGCGCGCGTCGCTGCCCCGGGTTCGAGCCGCGCGGCGGCGGAACCGGATAGCCCAAAGAGGAGACAGTCGTTGAATCTCGAGTCACTCAGTTCCTAAGAGCCCGCGGCCGGCATCGGCCCGCACGCATCATGCGTCGTTCGCGGCTCGATTTCCCGTGTCGTTCCGTAGCAAAGCCGGCTTTCACGCATCCGCGCAGTCGAAAGCCTGACGAATCGATCCAAATCTGGAGGAGATGACTGATGAAAATTCGCGCGATCATGGGCGCGCTCAGCGCCGCAGGCCTGTTGTTCGGCGCCGCAGCGGCGCAAGCAGCCGAGAACGTCACGGTGCTGCACTGGTGGACGTCGGGCGGTGAATCGAAGGCGGTCGGCGCACTGAAGGACGACCTGCAGAAGCAGGGCTACGTCTGGAAGGACTACGCGGTCGCGGGCGGCGCGGGCGCCGCGGCGATGACCGCGCTGAAGACGAAGGTCATCAGCGGCGACGCGCCGTCGGCCGCGCAGATCAAGGGGCCGCTGATCCAGGAATGGGCGGATCAGGGCGTGCTCGTGAACATCGATTCCGCCGCGGGCGACTGGAAGCAGAACCTGCCGCCCGAGATCGACAAGATCATCAAGTACAAGGGCAACACCGTCGCGGCGCCGTTCTCGGTGCACCGCGTCAACTGGCTCTACATCAACAAGGCCGCGCTCGACAAGATCGGCGCCAAGCCGCCCGCGACGTGGCCCGAATTCTTCCAGATCGCCGACAAGCTGAAGGCGGCGGGCATCCAGCCGGTCGCGATGGGCGGTCAGCCGTGGCAGGACCTGACGTTGTGGGAAGACGTCGTGCTGTCGCAAGGCGCCGACTTCTACAAGAAGGCGCTCGTCGACCTCGACCAGAAGACGCTCACGTCGGACAGGATGCTGGAAGTGTTCAACACGGTTCGCAAGATCCAGGGCTACTTCGACACCGGCCGCAACGGCCGCGACTGGAACCTCGCGACCGCGATGGTCATCAACGGCCGCGCCGGCATGCAGTTCATGGGCGACTGGGCGAAGGGCGAGTTCGAGGCGGCGGGCAAGAAGCCGGGCAAGGACTACATCTGCGCGGCGGTGCCGGGCACGGCGAATGCGTACACGTTCAACGTCGATTCGTTCGTGTTCTTCCAGCAGAAGGGCCAGAAGGCGGCGACGCCCGGCCAGATCGCGCTCGCGAAGACGATCATGACGCCCGCGTTCCAGGAGCAGTTCAGCTTGCTGAAGGGCTCGATCCCGGTGCGTCTCGGCGTGAAGATGGACAAGTTCGACGATTGCGCGAAGAAGTCCTACGCTGATGAACAGACGGCGATCAAGTCGGGCGGCTACGTGCCGTCGCTCGCGCACGGGATGGCGCAGGGCGACGCGACGGCGGGCGCGATCACCGACGTCGTGACGAAGTTCATGAACTCGCAGCAGGACTCGAAGAGCGCGGTCGCCGCGCTCGCACGAGCCGCGAAGGTGAAGTAACGCACGGCGCGGGCGCCCGGTTTCGCGCATCGTCGCGCCGGGCGCTTCGTGCCGCAACCGCAGCAAACGGGCCGCGAGCCGGCCCGCGCCGTACCCGCCGCCCGCGCCGGCTTCTTGCCGGCGCGCAGGCGATCTCGTTCCAGGAGTCGAAATACGTGGCTGCCCCTCTTAGCGGAAACGGAACCAGCGCGGCTGCCGCGCACCGCACGTCGCCGCTGTCGGCGTTCGCCGACCGCTGGATTCCGAAACTGGTGCTCGCGCCCAGCATCGCGATCGCCTTGGTTTTCATCTATGGCTTCATCGCCGTCACCGGCTATCTGTCGCTGACGAATTCCCGGCTGTTGCCGAACTACGACTTCGACGGCTTCGGCCGCTATTCGGATCTGTTCCAGAACGACGTCTGGTGGACGTCGGCCGCGAACCTCGGCTGGTTCGGCGTTCCGTTCATCGCGATCTGCGTCGTGCTCGGTCTCTTTCTCGCGATCCTGCTCGACCAGAAGATCCGCAACGAAGGCGCGCTGCGCGCGGTGTTCCTGTATCCGATGGCGCTGTCGTTCATCGTCACGGGCACCGCGTGGCAGTGGGTCCTGAACCCGGGCCTCGGCCTCGAGAAGGTGATGCACGACTGGGGCTGGACGAGTTTCTCGTTCGGCTGGCTCGACGATCCGGACAAGGCGATCTTCTGCGTCGTGATCGCGGCCGTCTGGCAGTCGACGGGCTTCGTGATGGCGCTCTTCCTCGCCGGCCTGCGCGGCGTCGACAGCGAGATCTTCAAGGCGGCGCAAGTCGACGGCGCGACGCTGCCCACGATCTACCGCAAGATCGTGATCCCGAGCATGCGCCCCGTGTTCTTCTCGGTGCTCCTGATCCTCTGTCACATCACGATCAAGACCTTCGACCTCGTTGTCGCGCTGACGGCGGGCGGGCCGGGCACGTCGTCGTCGCTGCCCGCGATGTTCATGTACACGTATTCGTTCAATCGCGGGCAGCTCGGCGTCGGCGCGGCGTCGTCGGTGATGATGCTCGCGACGGTCGTCGCGGTGCTCGTGCCGCTGATGTATCTGGAATCGAGGAGCACCCGCAATGCAGCCTAAGATGACCATCAGTCGGGCAGTCATTTACGCGGCGCTGATCCTGTTCGCGTTGTACTTCCTGTTTCCGATCTACGTGATGCTGTCGACGTCGTTCAAGGACCTCGACCAGCTGCGTACCGGCAACCTGCTGACGCCGCCGGCGAACTGGACTTTCTCGCCGTGGGTGAAGGCGTGGAGCGAGGCGTGCACCGGCGTGCGCTGCGACGGGATGAAGCCGTTCTTTTTCAACTCGATCAAGATGGTGATTCCGGCCGTGCTGATCTCGTCGCTGATCGGCGCGTTCAACGGCTACGTGCTCACGCACTGGCGCTTCCGCGGCGCGGACGCGCTCTTCACGATGCTGCTCGTCGGCTGCTTCATCCCGTTCCAGGTGATCCTGCTGCCGATGGCGCGGCTGCAAGGCTTCTTCGGGATGGCCAACACGATTCCCGGCCTCGTGCTCGTGCACGTCGTGTACGGGATCGCGTTCACGACGATGTTCTTCCGCAACTTTTACGTGAGCGTGCCGGCCGAGCTCGTGAAGGCGGCGCGCATCGACGGCGCGGGCTTCTTCACGATCTTCACGAAGATCCTGCTGCCCGTGTCGCTGCCGATCTTCATGGTATGCCTGATCTGGCAGTTCACGCAGATCTGGAACGACTTCCTGTTCGGGATCGTGTTCTCGGGCGTCGATTCGATGCCGATCACGGTCGCGCTGAACAACCTCGTCAACACGTCGACGGGCGTGAAGGAATACAACGTCGACATGGCGGGCGCGATCATCGCCGCGCTGCCGACGCTCCTCGTCTACGTGATCGCCGGCCGCTACTTCGTGCGCGGCCTGACGGCGGGCGCGGTCAAGGGGTGACGTCGGGACGCTCGACGCGAACATGCAGGCGCCGCGCGCGGCGCAACGATACGAGACACGACGCGGCGCACGCGCGCCGCACTGAGACAGAGGATTCACAGCATGGCAAGCCTTTCCATCCGTGACGTGTACAAGACCTACCCGAACGGGGTGCCCGTCCTCAAGGGCGTCGACATCGACATCGAGGACGGCCAGTTCCTGATTCTCGTCGGCGGTTCGGGCTGCGGGAAGTCGACGCTCCTCAACATGATCGCGGGCCTCGAGACCGTGACGAAGGGCGAGATCCGGATCGGCGACAAGGTCGTCAACGACCTGTCGCCGAAGGATCGCGACATCGCGATGGTGTTCCAGTCGTACGCGCTGTATCCGTCGATGACGGTGCGCGAGAACATCTCGTTCGGCCTCAACATCCGCAAGGTGGTGAAGAGCGAGCAGAAGCAGATCGTCGACCGCGTCGCCGCGATGCTGCAGATCGAGCACCTGCTCGACCGCAAGCCGGGGCAACTGTCGGGCGGCCAGCGGCAGCGCGTCGCGATGGGCCGCGCGCTCGCGCGCGATCCGTCGCTGTTCCTGTTCGACGAGCCGCTGTCGAATCTCGACGCGAAGCTGCGCATCGAGATGCGCGCCGAGATCAAGCTGCTGCACCAGCGCCTCGGCACGACGATCGTCTACGTGACGCACGACCAGATCGAGGCGATGACGCTCGGCGACCGGATCGCGGTGATGAAGGACGGCGTCGTCCAGCAGTTCGGCGCGCCGCAGGAAATCTACGATTCGCCGTCGAACCTGTTCGTCGCGGGCTTCATCGGCGCGCCGCCGATGAACTTCATCAACGGCAAGCTCGTCGAGCAGGGGAGCGGCGTCGGCATCGAGCTCGATACGGGCGCGATGCGCGGCGTGCTGAACCTGCCGTTCGACGTGAAGCGGATGAACGGCCACGTCGGCCGCGACGTGATCCTCGGGCTGCGGCCGGAGCGGATCACCGATGCGAGGAGCGCGCACAACGGCGAGAGCTCGCGGCTGCAGCCGGTCGACGTGACGGTTGACGTGACCGAGCCGACCGGCCCGGACACGCACGTGTTCGCGCAGGTCAACGGCAAGCGGATCGTGAGCCGCGTGCACCCGGCCGCCGATCCGAAGCCGCAGCAGAAGCTGTCGCTGTTGTTCGACGTGTCGAAGGCGGTGCTGTTCGATCCGTCGACGGAAGCGCGGATCGCTTGATCCGGCGCGCGAGCGGCGCTCGGCGACGGCGCGGCTTGCGCGCAGCGTTCGTCGTGTGCCGTGCGTCGCTACGTCGCTACGTCGATCGCAGGTGATTCCGGGGGATCGCGGGGCGAAGTCAGGGAAGAGAAGGGCGGCCGTGCGTGCACGGGCCGCCCTTTTTGTTCCGTGCATCGCGCGCGGCTAGCGCCTGTTCGTGCTCCCGCCGAACGCGGTCGCGAGCGCGCCGCCGAACGTGCCGACTGAGTCGAGCCGGTTCTTGCGTGCCTCGACGAAGCCCGAGATCGCGAACGGGAGGGGCGCGATCGCCTCCAGGGCCGCGATCGCGAGCGTGGGCCTGGGCGGCACGCGGCCTTCGGTCGCCGCTCTACGCCGGAGACGGCTGCAGCAGCACGAGCACCGCGCCCGCGCCGCCGTCGTGGCCGCGCGCCTGGCAGAACGCGATCACCTCGTCCTTCTGCACGAGCCACGCGCGCACCTTGCCTTTCAGCACCGGCTCCTTGCCGGCTGAGCCGAGCCCCTTGCCGTGGATCACGCGCAGGCAGCGCAGGCCTTTCTTGCCCGCTTCGCGGATGAATTCGGCGAGCGCATCGCGCGCCTCGTCACGCCGCATTCCGTGCAGGTCGAGCTGCGCCTGGACGATCCACGCGCCGCTTCTCAGCTTGCGCACGACATCGCGGCTCACGCCGGGGCGGTGGTAGTAAAGCGTCTCGTCGGTGTCGAGCAGCGTCTCGGGATCGAATTCGTCGGACAAGGTCTCGGACAGCACCGCTGCCTCGTCTTGCTGCGTGTGCTTCGGCACGGGCGCGGGCGGCGGGCGGCCGCTCTCGGCGCGCGACGGCGCGGCGAGCGGCGTGATCTCGCCGATCTCGCGGCGGAACAGGTCGGCATCCGCGGCGTTCCGGCGGGCGGCCTGCTTCGCCTGCGCCGCTTCGCGCGTGCGGCGCTCGGATTCGCCCGCGAGCGTCGCACGCAGCGCGCCGAGCCCGGCCAGGCCCTGGCCGCGCAGCGCGGCGGGCGGCGGAGGCGGGCTCGCGGGCGCGGGAGCCGGTTCGACGGCCCGTGCGGCGGCGTGCCGCTTCGCGGGGTCGCTCGGGTGAGGCTGGTTTTTCGCCATGATGAATCGGATGCGGATGGGCGGGCGCGCCGACGCTGCGGTTTCGCCCGACGGACATGAAAAAGCCGCTGCGCGATGCACAGCGGCTGCGGTGTTCCAGACCCGGCAGGTGGCGCGCGGCGATGCCATTGTAGCGCCGCGCGGCGCGCTTACTTGCGCTCGTGCAGGCTTTCGAGATAGCGCTGCGCGTCGAGCGCCGCCATGCAGCCCGTGCCCGCGCTCGTGATCGCCTGACGGTAGATGTGGTCCTGCACGTCGCCCGCCGCGAACACGCCCGGCACGCTCGTGCCCGTCGCGTTGCCCGACAGGCCGCTGTTCGTGATGATGTAGCCGTCCTTCATCTCGAGCTGGCCCTTGAAGATGTCGGTGTTCGGCTTGTGGCCGATCGCGATGAAGAGGCCCTGCACCGCGACGTCCTCGGTCGCGCCCGTCTTCGCGTGCTTGACGCGCACGCCCGTCACGCCGGAATCGTCGCCCGTCACTTCGTCGAGCACGTGGTCCCACTTGATCTCGACGACGCCTTCCTTCTCCTTCTCGAGCAGACGGTCGACGAGGATCGGCTCCGCGCGGAACTTGTCGCGGCGGTGGATCACCGTGACCTTCTTCGCGATGCCCGTCAGGTAGAGGGCTTCCTCGACGGCCGTGTTGCCGCCGCCGACGACGGCGACGTTCTGGCCGCGGTAGAAGAAGCCGTCGCAGGTCGCGCAGGCCGATACGCCGCGGCCCATGAACGCTTCTTCCGACGACAGGCCGAGGTACTGCGCGGACGCGCCCGTCGCGATGACGAGCGCGTCGCACGTGTATTCGCCCGCGTCGCCGATGAGGCGGATCGGCTTTTCGTGCAGCTTCGCGGTGTGGATGTGGTCGAACACGATTTCGGTGTTGAAACGCTCCGCGTGCGCGAGGAAGCGCTGCATCAGCTCCGGGCCCTGCACGCCGTCCGGATCGGCCGGCCAGTTTTCGACATCGGTCGTCGTCATCAGCTGGCCGCCTTGCGCGATGCCCGTGATCAGGAGGGGCGACAGGTTCGCGCGGGCCGCGTAGACGGCCGCCGTGTAGCCGGCGGGGCCGGAACCGAGAATCAGGACTTTCGCGTGTTTGGGCATGGGCATGTGCAGGATCCGTAAAAATGCGGCCGGCCGGGCGGATGACGCTGCCGGGCGGCACGTTGCGAGCGGGATACCGTCGCAGATGGGTGCAAAGCTCGCATTATAAAGGCCTGCTTGCTGCGCTGCCGAAAGGACTTTTCAATCGGCGCGATAGCGTCGCGCCGCGTCCGCCTGTGGTAGCGCGTGCACATTCCCGGCGGGAACCGGCTGGGCGTTACCGTCATTTACACTTGGCGCGGCGGCGCAGCGTTTACAATAGATCGGATCGAACGATCGGCGGCCCTGCCGCGCAGGCCGCCTCATCGCCCCTCTTGACGGATTCATGGCAAAAGCACCTTACACCGCTCAGGCCCAAGCGCTGCCGCATCGCATGTCGCGCCTACTGACCGAGATCCGCTGGATCCTCCAGGTCGCGCTGCTCGCATTCCTGCTGATGGCGCTCCTGAGCTACAGCCGGCGCGATCCGAGCTGGACGCACGCCGCGCAGGTCGACCACATCGCAAACTGGGCAGGGCGGGTCGGCGCGTGGACGGCCGACATCATGCTGCTGCTGTTCGGCCTCTCCGCCTATTGGCTCATCGTGCTGCTCGGGCGGCGCGTCGCCGCGAACTACCGCCGGATCACCCGGCACGACGCGCTGCCCGACGAGCCGGCAAAACCGGCGGGCTGGCTCGCCGAAGGCTTCGCGTTCGTCCTCGTGCTGCTCGCGAGCGACGGCATCGAAGCGCTCAGGATGTGGTCGCTGAAAGTGCAACTGCCGCGCGCGCCGGGCGGCGTCGTCGGCGAGACGGTCGCGCGCGGCGTGTCGCATGCGTTCGGTTTCACGGGCGGCACGCTTGCGCTTCTGATCGCGCTCGCGATCGGGTTGTCGCTGTATTTCCGCTTTTCGTGGCTGTCGGTCGCCGAGCGCGTCGGCGACGCGATCATCAACGCGTTCACGCTCGCGAAGCTGCGCCGCGAGGCCGAGCGCGACCGCAAGCTCGGCGAGGCCGCGGCCGTCAAGCGCGAAGGCAAGGTCGAGGAGGAGCGCGTGCGGATCGAGGAGCACGAGCCCGTCACGATCGTGCCGCCCGTCGTCACGCCGGCGAAGTCCGAGCGCGCCGAGAAGGAGCGCCAGCAGCCGCTCTTCACCGATCTGCCGGGCGATTCGACGCTGCCCGCGATTTCGCTGCTCGATCCCGCTTCCGCGTCGCAGGAGACGATCTCCGCCGACACGCTCGAGTTCACGTCGCGCCTCATCGAGAAGAAGCTGAAGGACTTCGGCGTCGAGGTGAGCGTCGTCGCCGCGTATCCGGGGCCCGTCGTCACCCGCTACGAGATCGAGCCCGCGACGGGCGTCAAGGGCAGCCAGATCGTCAATCTGTCGAAGGATCTCGCGCGCTCGCTGTCGCTCGTGTCGATCCGCGTCGTCGAGACGATCCCCGGCAAGAACTACATGGCGCTCGAACTGCCGAACCAGCGCCGCCAGACCGTGCGCCTGTCCGAGATCCTCGGCTCCGAGGTCTACGCGGACGCGCCGTCGATGCTCACGATCGGCCTCGGCAAGGACATCGGCGGCAAGCCCGTGTGCGCGGATCTCGCGAAGATGCCGCACCTGCTCGTCGCCGGCACGACGGGCTCGGGCAAGTCGGTCGGGATCAACGCGATGATCCTGTCGCTCCTCTACAAGGCGAGCGCCGAACAGGTGCGCCTGATCCTGATCGATCCGAAGATGCTCGAAATGAGCGTCTACGAAGGGATTCCGCATCTGCTGTGTCCGGTCGTCACCGACATGCGCCAGGCGGGCCATGCGCTCAACTGGACGGTCGCCGAGATGGAGCGCCGCTACAAGCTGATGAGCAAGCTCGGCGTGCGCAACCTCGCCGGCTACAACAACAAGATCGAAGACGCGAAGAAGCGGGAAGAGAAGATCCCGAATCCGTTCAGCCTGACGCCGGACGATCCGGAGCCGCTCGGCCGGCTGCCGCACATCGTCGTCGTCATCGACGAGCTCGCCGATCTGATGATGGTCGTCGGCAAGAAGGTCGAAGAGCTGATCGCGCGCATCGCGCAGAAGGCGCGCGCGGCGGGCATCCACCTGATCCTCGCGACGCAGCGGCCGTCGGTCGACGTGATCACGGGCCTCATCAAGGCGAACGTGCCGACGCGGATCGCGTTCCAGGTGTCGTCGAAGATCGACTCGCGCACGATTCTCGACCAGATGGGCGCCGAATCGCTGCTCGGCCAGGGCGACATGCTTTACCTGCCGCCCGGCGGCGGGCTGCCCGTGCGCGTGCACGGCGCGTTCGTGTCGGACGACGAGGTGCACCGCGTCGTCGAGAAGCTGAAGGAGCACGGCGAGCCGAACTATGTCGAGGGCCTCCTCGAAGGCGGCACGGCCGACGGCGACGAAGGCTCGGGCGCGGGAACGGGCGACGCGAACGGCGAGTCTGATCCGCTGTACGACCAGGCGGTCGAGATCGTCGTCAAGAACCGGCGCGCGTCGATTTCGCTCGTGCAGCGCCATTTGCGGATCGGCTACAACCGCGCGGCGCGGCTGCTCGAGCAGATGGAGCAGTCCGGGCTCGTGTCGGCGATGTCGTCGAGCGGGAATCGCGAAATCCTCGTGCCCGCGCGCGACGCCGAATGAATTCGCGCCGGCGCCGTCGGTCTACGACGCGCCGGCCGTCCACGGAGAAAACCACACATGCAGCATCAGTCGTTGGCAGTTCACACCGGTTCGGGTCTTGCGCCGAAGCGCACGTTCGTGCGCACGTTGCGCGCCGCGCTCGCCGGCGCGGCGCTCGCGCTCGTCGCGTCGCACGCGTTCGCGAGCGGCACCGAGCAGTTGAAGGCGTTCGTGTCGAAGGTTCATGCGGCGAAGGGCGACTTCACGCAGCAGATCGTCAAGGCGCCGTCGAAGGCGGCGAGCGGCGCGGTGCCGACCGTCAAGCCGACCGACAACTCGAGCGGCAGCTTCGTGTTTTCGCGGCCCGGCAAATTCATCTGGACTTATCAGAAGCCGTACCAGCAGGTATTGCAGGCAGACGGCGACAAGCTCTACGTGTACGACAAGGACCTGAACCAGGTCACCGAGCGCAAGCTCGCGGGCGCGCTCGGCGCGAGCCCGGCCGCGATCCTGTTCGGCAGCAACGATCTCGAGAAGAACTACACGCTGCGCGACGCCGGCGAGAAGGGCGGGATCGACTGGCTCGAGATGGTGCCGAAGGCGCAGGACACGCAGTTCCAGCGGATCGGCATCGGCTTCAGGAACGGCGTGCTCGCCGCGATGGAGTTGCACGACGTGTTCGGCAACGTGACGCTCCTTACGTTCACCCATATCCAGACGAATCCGCCGCTCAAGGCCGACCAGTTCAAGTTCGTCGTGCCGAAGGGCGCGGACGTCGTGACCGGCTGAGCGCGGCCGGCCTCGCGCCTCATCGACCGCCGACTGGGCCCGCCAGCGATGGCGGGCCCGGTTCGCTTTGGGTCGGCCGCGGCCGGGGTGCGTGGCGTCGAGCCGCGCGGCTGTCATAATGTCCGGTCCGGCGGCGAATGCGTGCCGCCATCGTTTTTCGTGGGAGCCAAGGTCCATGTCCGACCTGTTTGCAGTCGAACCGCGCCGGCCGCTCGCCGAGGCGCTGCGCCCGAAGACGCTCGCCGACGTGATCGGCCAGACGCATCTTCTCGGCGAAGGCAAGCCGCTTCGGCTCGCGTTCGAATCGGGCAAGCCGCATTCGATGATCCTCTGGGGGCCGCCCGGCGTTGGCAAGACGACGCTCGCGCGACTGACCGCGCTCGCGTTCGATTGCGAGTTCATCGCGCTGTCCGCGGTGCTGGGCGGCGTGAAGGACATCCGCGAGTCGATGGATCAGGCGCGCGACACGCTGAACCGCACCGGCCGCCACACGATCCTGTTCGTCGACGAAATCCACCGCTTCAACAAGGCTCAGCAAGACGCGCTGTTGCCGTTCGTCGAATCGGGGCTCGTCACGTTCATCGGCGCGACGACCGAGAATCCGAGCTTCGAGGTGAACTCGGCGCTCCTGTCGCGCGCGCAGGTGTACGTGCTGAAATCGCTGACGGAAGACGAGCTGCGCCGGCTGCTCGCGCGCGCGCAGGGCACGGCGCTCGCCGGGCTGGCCTTCGAAGACAAGGCGGTCGATACGCTCGTCGGCTACGCGGACGGCGACGCGCGGCGCTTCCTGAACCTGCTCGAGCAGGCGCAGACGGCGGCAGCGTCCGCGGGCGTGTCGACGATCGACGCGGCGTTCGTCGAAAGCGCGATGACGATGAACGCGCGCCGCTTCGACAAGGGGGGCGACAACTTCTACGACCAGATCTCCGCGCTGCACAAGTCGGTGCGCGGCTCGAATCCGGACGGCGCGCTGTACTGGTTCTGCCGGATGCTCGACGGCGGCGCCGACCCGAAGTACCTCGCGCGGCGCGTCGTGCGGATGGCGTGGGAAGACATCGGCCTCGCCGATCCGCGCGCGATGCAGATCGCGAACGATGCGGCTGAGACGTACGAGCGGCTCGGTTCGCCGGAGGGCGAGCTCGCGCTCGCGCAGGCGGTGCTCTATTTGGCGTGCGCGGCGAAGAGCAATGCCGGCTACAACGCGTACAACGAGGCGATGGCGTTCGTGCGGCAGGACAAGTCGCGCGAGGTGCCGGTGCACCTGCGCAACGCGCCGACGAAGCTGATGAAGGAACTCGGCTACGGCCACGCGTACCGCTACGCGCACGACGAGCCGAACGCGTACGCGGCGGGCGAGACTTATCTGCCGGACGGGATGCGCGAGCCGCGCTGGTACAAGCCGGTGCCGCGCGGGCTCGAGACGAAGATCGCCGACAAGCTCGCCTGGCTGCGCGAGCTCGACAAGGACGCCGGCAAGAAGGACTAGCGCGTCGGCCGGCCGGCGTCAGCGCTTGCGGCCCGGCTGCTTCTTCCAGTATTCGAACGGCGGTTCGTGACAGTCGATGTCGAGCTCGGCGACGCGCGCTTGCAGGCGCTCCTGCGCATCGGCGATTGCGAGGTTGTAGATCGCGGGCGCGATCTCCTCGACGAAGAAATGCAGCAGCGCGCCGGCCTGGATGTTGCCGATCGGCTCGTCCATGTTCTCGGCGAAATAGCGTTGCAGCGATGCGATTGCGCGGTCGCGCACGTCCTTGTCCAGTTCGATGGCCATCGATTCTCCGGTGTCGACCAGAGTTAGCGCTTTAGCGCTTACTCTGGTCCCATGCATCGCGGTCGACCAGAGTTAGCGCTTCTTACTCTGGTCCCATGCAAAGCGGCTTCCCGGCATGCGATGCGCAAGCCGGCAGCGCGATATTGCCACGGGCGGCGTCGCGTTTGCGTCGCCGCCCGACGAGCGTGCGCCGTGGCGGGCGCGCGGTGCGTTAGAATTCGCGTCTTACACAACGATTTTCCGGTCCTCCCATGCTCGACATCCAGTTGCTGCGCAAAGACCTCGACGGCGTCGCGAAGCGCCTCGCCGATCGCGGCTACACCCTCGACGTCGCTGCGTTCTCCTCGCTCGAAGCGGAACGCCGTGCGATCCAGACTCGCACCGAAGAACTGCAGGCGCGTCGCAATAGCCTCTCGAAGCAGATCGGCGCGATGAAGGGGCGGGGCGAGGACACGTCGGCGGTGATGGCCGAAGTGGGCGGGATCGGCGACGAGATGAAGGCGTCGGCGGTGAAGCTCGACGAGATCCAGTCGCGCCTGTCGGACCTGATGCTGCAGATGCCGAACCTGCCGCACGAGAGCGTGCCTGTCGGCAAGGACGAGACGGAGAACGTCGAGGTGCGCCGCTGGGGCGCGCCGCGGCAGTTCGATTTCGACGTGAAGGACCATGTCGACGTCGGTATGCCGCTCGGCCTCGATTTCGAGACGGGCGCGAAGCTGTCGGGCGCGCGCTTCACGGTGCTGCGCGGACCCGTCGCGCGCCTGCATCGCGCGCTCGCGCAGTTCATGCTCGACACACACACGCAGCAGCACGGCTACAGCGAGACGTACACGCCGTACATCGTCAATCCGGACGTGTTGTACGGCACGGGCCAACTGCCGAAGTTCGCGGACGACATGTTCCGAGTCGAGAAGGGGGGGGCGGAGAACACCGTCACGCAGTATCTGATCTCGACGTCCGAAATCTCGCTGACGAACACCGTGCGCGACACGATCGTCGACGCTGCCGCGCTGCCGATCAAGCTGACCGCGCATTCGCCGTGCTTCCGGTCGGAGGCGGGCTCGTACGGCCGCGACACGCGCGGGATGATCCGTCAGCACCAGTTCGACAAGGTCGAGATGGTGCAGATCGTCGCGCCGGAGGCGTCGTATGCGGCGCTCGACGAGATGGTCGGCCATGCGGAGGCGATTCTGCAGAAGCTCGAGCTGCCGTATCGCGTGATCACGCTGTGCACGGGCGACATGGGCTTCGCCGCGACGAAGACGTTCGACCTCGAAGTGTGGCTGCCCGCGCAGAACACGTATCGCGAGATCTCGAGCTGCTCGAACACGGAATCGTTCCAGGCGCGCCGGATGCAGGCGCGGTTCCGCAACGCGCAGGGCAAGCCGGAGCTCGTGCATACGCTGAACGGCTCGGGCCTCGCGGTCGGCCGCACGCTCGTGGCGGTACTGGAGAACTACCAGAACGCCGACGGCTCGGTGACGGTGCCCGTTGCGCTGCGGCCGTACATGGGCGGTATCGAGCGGATCGACGTGCCGTCGAACGCGGCCTGAGTGGGCGTCCGAGTGGCTTCGAAAAATATTTGAAGAAAAACTTGGAAGTCTGCGAAGAGTTGTTCTATAATCTTCGCTTCGCCGGGGCGACCTGCCGGTGAACGAAAAAAGGAAAGGTGGCAGAGAGGTCGAATGCGCCGGACTCGAAATCCGGTATACGGTTATACCGTATCGTGGGTTCGAATCCCACCCTTTCCGCCAGATAAGATGGGCAATTTCGATTTTGAATGCAATTTCGAAATTGTTTGTAAGGAAACGCTGGATTCTGTGGAAGAATCCAGCGTTTTTTTACGCCACATGAGAATCGGTTACGCCAGAGTTTCCACGCAGGAACAGGAAACGCGAGCGCAAATCGACGCACTGACCAAGGCCGGCGTCGATTCAATTTTCGAAGAAAAACGGTCTGGCGCAACCCTGCGCCGACCCGTCCTAGACAAACTCCTCAGAACTCTCAAGCGTGGCGACATTCTCGTCGTCTACAAGCTCGATCGCATCGCGCGATCGCTCAAGCACCTTCTCAGTATCATCGAACGCCTGCAAGATCGGGGAGCGGGATTCGAGAGCCTTACCGAGCACATCGAAACAAGCACGCCAGCAGGTCGCCTAATGCTTCAAATGCTCGGCGCATTTGCCGAGTTCGAGCGGGAAATGATCCGCGAGCGGACGAAGAGCGGCATGCAAGCCGCGAAGAAGCGCGGGATACAGTTGGGTCGGCCACGCGCCCTTGAAGTCGAAGACGAACGCCGCGTCGTCAGACAGTGGCAGTCCGGCGGCTACACGCTAAGCGCCCTAGCGCACGAATATGGCGTACATCTTTCGAGCATCAAGCGCGCAGTCTTGCGAGCCAGGGCGGCGCCATCGAGCACATCCCTTCAATAAAAGCGGTCTGGTAGTGAGAGGGTAGAGGCGCTATGCCGCGCTGCCTACGGCTCACCTCGCTGCCATGACCCGCTGCTCGGTCCGGCGAGGCGCGCTGAGCCGCGCGGCAACCGCAAGCACTCCGCGCCCGAGCTGTCGCTCTACGTCGCTTCGAGCTAGGCCGGACACTCCCGACGCTAAACGCCCGGCGCGGTCAAACTGGCTGAAGATCCCGAAGGGCCTCAGGGTGCTTGACGACAACGCGCAGCAATGTTTGCGCTGCACCGGTTGGCGTGCGCCGACCTTGCTCCCAATCCTGCAACGTGCGGGCCGAGACTCCCAAAAGGGCGGCAAACGCGTTTTGAGACAGTCCCACTTTGGCGCGCGCAAGCGACGCTACAGTCGGTTCAACGGTCGTCGAGCGGGCGGCTTTCCGCGCCTTCATTTCGCGAACCGAATTCAACAAGTCGGCTTGAAATTGTTCCAGTTCCTTATCCACGGTTAATTTCCTCCCGCAGTTGATTCAAAAACGATGTTGGCAGGTTGTCGAACTTGGCCTTTGTATACGCAATCAGCAGCCAGATTTCCCCGTCATCCAAGAGGTTGTAATGGATGACGCGGGCACCCCCACGCTTGCCCATCCCGGAACGAGACCAACGTACCTTTCGCAAACCGCCCGTGCCGGGGATTACATCGCCCGCAAGTGGATTGTTTGCGATCCAGTTAATGAACTCTTCGCGCTCTGCATCGCGCCAGATGTCCGACGAATACCGCTGGAAAATTGGAGTCTCGATGATCGTAAACATAGCGCAACTATACGGCATTGCCGTATAGTTGGCAACCCCCCGCACCACGCGCAGTATGCATGCCCGCGAACCCGTTGCGTGACTCTCAACTCCGGCCGGACACCCCTAACGCTAGACGCCTGATTTTCCGTTACGCCCGCGCTTAAATTCCTCATCGCTCAGGAATGACTTCATAACAGACTCATTCGCCCAATACACCAAGCGCTCAAGCGCATCAGCTTTTGAAATCCCCACGTCCGCCGCCAACCGTTCCAGTGCGCGACGCATTGCCTCATCAACCGTAAAACTCAGCTTTCGACGACCCAAGCACGACCGAGCCGGAATGGATTCCCGCACCACATCCGTAACAACAATCACCCCACGACCGACAGGCTCTTGCGACCGCTGTCCACCAACCGCCTCGCGCTTCACCTCTTCCAAATCGAGGCGGGCTTGACGCAACTCTTCACGAAGCTGCTCGTTTGCCATCACAAGCTCGTCGTATCCGTCCGCAGCGGCCGGAATATTTTTCGTTACGGTAACGGGTTTTCCGGCCGCCTGACGACGCGCCCGATGTGCCGCTTGCCGCTCCGCATTCGTCATCGCTCCGCCTTCCTTGCGCGGGCGACCGCGACCACGCTTTTCCGTTACGGCAGAAAGAGGTAACGGAATTGTTTTCGTGTCTTCGGGCTGAATCATTGCGCGCACTCCATATCGGCGATGATCTCACTTTACGTTACGCATAACGCAAAAACAATATCTGTTATTCGTAACGATAAATTGCCTGTCAAAACTACGGGTATGGCACAAGAGGGCGCTTTGGTAGGGTGCAGCGAATCCAACACAAGAGAACCCGACCATGCCAGCCATCTGCACGTTCACCCTCAACGGCGCGTCGCTATCCACCCTGCAGTGCCCCGGCATTGGGGCGTTCGCCGCCTTCTCAGGCATGCCGCGGGACCGGAACAATCCCGCGGCCGTGTCTCACGTCGATTCCGGACCGTTGCCATCTGGCCGGTACTACGTCATTGATCGACAGGCAGGCGGCCGCATGGGATGGCTCTACGACTTCGCGCGCGAATACGGCTACGGAACAAACCGCAGCCAATGGTTCGCGCTTTACCGTGACGACGGCAAGGTCGATGATGAAACAATCATCAACGGCGTCCGTCGCGGCGCGTTTCGCCTGCATCCGATCGGGCCGCGCGGACGCAGCGAAGGCTGCATTACACTGACAAGCATTGAAGCCTTCAACAAGCTCGCTTCCAGCCTACGCGCCCAAGGCGCTACGATTCCCGTGCCCGGCTCGAGCATGAAGGCCTACGCCATCATCGAGGTTCGCAAATGAAAGCCATGCGGTACACCCTAAACGTGCTGGCCACGCTCGCGATCGGCTACGGCCTGTCGCGCTGGATCGACCAGCTACCGTACGAGTTTCCACCGCTACCGGCGACAATCACGGCAGTAATGCGTGCGCTCGGTGTCGACACGATCGCCCATGCCGACGACATCGAGGCAATCGGACTGCTCGCCATCATCACAGCCTCGCTTGTCGTTGCAGCGCTACTCGTATGGACTGCGAATCGGCTCATTGCGTACCGACGACGCACATAGAAGTGCAGCACTGAATAAGAAAGCCCGTGCGGGCTTTCTTATGCGCTACGCTCCCTCGCATCAAATTTTTGTCACCTGCAATACGAGCACGATCTCGGTGCTGTCCATCGAATCGTTGCGGCCGTTCATCCACTTCGGCAAGAACGACAGCCCCGAACGCGAATGCGTGTCGTGCGACTGGATTAGCCCGCCGATCACAGCCACGTCGCCATCCTGCATCGCCGTCACGGTCTGTAGCCTACGCGTGTTCTTCGTCGGCGACGTGTTGACGCCGTTTGACGTGCGCACGAAGTCGGAAATCTCCTCCTGCACCACAAGCTCTACCGTGTCATGCATCACCGTCGGTAGCACGTCGAAGATTACCCCGGCATCCTGATACACAATCGACTGCACCGGCGCGCCGCTCGCCCCCTGATAGCTCACCTGCCCCTGTGTCGGCACCTGCTGACCGACGTTCAGCCGCGCGCGATCCCCGGACAACACCGTTAGGTTAGGGCGCGTCAGCACCTTAAACCGGCTATCCGCATCCAGCGCCTGAATACCTACGCTCAGTATGTTGCCCGCGTGCAGCTGCACCACCGCCGCCGACGGGTCGCTGAGTCCGTTGCTGATGCCGAGCGCCGAGCCAAGCACGCTGACCGCCAGTGAAAAGCCCGACTGATCCTGCGTCGTGTTGCTGACCTCGTACACCCACGCCCGCAGGTTCACTTTGCCCCGAGGCACATCAATCATCGGCAGCACCTTCCGCAGCGCCTCGATCTCAACTCGCGTGCCCAAGAACACCAACTGATCCGAACTCTGATCGATCACTGCTGCCGCTGACTGCTGCGGCACGTCCTGCATCATGTCGCCCTTGCCCTGCAACGCCGCGACTCCACCGGCCGACACACCGCGTTGGGTCGTGAACCGGCCGCCGACGAGCGGCTGAACCATTCGCATCAAGTAATCTGCCTTGCGGTAACGCGGCGCATAGACGAACGGCTCGCGCACCTCCTTAGGCCGGTCCGCGTCCGGCTTCTTGCCGATGAAGTCCACGCCATCACGCACCGTCACCGCGTACCCGAGCGAATCGAGAAACGCCGACAGGAACCCGCGCAAATCCCCGTCGCTCGCCTTGTAACGGAACGACACCTGACGCTGATCCGCCAGCACTTCCGGCCCGATCACGTGTGGCGACCTCACCGCGTTTTCGTACACAAAGTCCATCACGAAAGAGACGGTCGCGAACCGCAGATCGAACAGGTTGCCGTTCGAACGTTGCACCATCGGTTGTATCGACGCAACCGGCACCGATGCCCCTAGCGGCGCATCTGCTGCCCCACCGAGCGACGCCAGCGTCGGCAACGGCGGCAACGGCGGCACCATCACCACAGACGACGCCGGCTTGTCGGCCAGCGCGAGCGCCGGCCACATGACTGCAAGCGTAAGCAGACACCTGACGCTCATCTCGCATTACCCCCCGGAAGAAAAGACGGCCCGCTCGACGGCTTCGAACCGGACCACATCGCAACGCGCTGACCATCTACGCGGCCCACTGTCGCCGCGCCGACACCGTTAAACGCAGAAGGCGAATCCACTCGCAGCCGCCCCGAGGGATCGGCCAACACGACGTACTGCACGCCGTCGGACTGGAAGCGTCCCACCACCCGCCACATGTCCGATACGTCTAGCGGCTTGACCGCCGCAGCAGGCGCAGGTACCGACGACACACCGCCCGCCGCGCCGGACCCTCCGCCAGGCGCTAGCGACGCGACAGCGGCCTGACTTTCCGCAGGCTTCGCCGGTTTGTGCGTGAAGAATCCGACCGCGAGCCACAGCCCGCCACCGATTAAAACCAACACCGCACCCGCCATCCACCACAGCTTGCGATCGAGCAGCACGTTCTGCCGCGCGTCCACGACCGCCTCCTGACCGGCCCCGCCAGCGTAGCTTTTGTAGAGTGGGAAAATCTCCGCCTTGTAGGTTTTGTAGTACGTGGCGACCCGTGTCTTCGCGTTCTGCCTCCAGCCGTCGTATTGCTCGACCCGATATCGTGACGACGCACCCAGCGTCTTCAGCTTGTGCATCACAAACGTCAGCTCAAGCACCGGCTTCAGCATCCGGTGCAGATCCCCAACCGACTGCACCATCAGCACCACGTCGCATGACAGCCCCGTATCCGGATTGACGAAGTGCCGGTGCATGCGGAAGAACGCAACGTGTTCCTTCGGCAGCTTCTCGCCAGCGGCCCACAGCTTCCACGCCTCATCAATCGCCAGCAGGTCACCTGGCTCGACCAGGCCCGGCGTCACGGACGCACCGTCCGGCCCCTCGACCTCGACCGGGAAAAATCCGTCTTCCCGCACGCGGTCGGTTGTCACATGCATGATCCGTCCGAGCTTTTCCGGATCAAGTTCACGCTTTTCCACGAGATAGTCGTGTACCGCCTCCTCGCTGATGCCGTCGATGTTTGTTACCACTCGCCGACCGCGCGCAATCGCATCGAGCACCGGACCGGACACTACCTCATATGACTTGCCGGAGCCCATGATTCCGCAGTACGCATTGATCGCCATATCGCCCTCAACCGATCAACGGAATACGTCGGATGATGAAGCGAGCGACCCATGCTGCGACAACGAGCGGCACGCCGTAACTCACCGAGCACAGATCGAGGAAATACCAGACCCCAGACCCGGCCGCGCCAAACGCCTGCGTCAGCGCTGCAGTCGTCGGCAAAATGCCCTGTCCCTGCAGATATGAGATCGCCTCAGTGACGAAGAAGTAGAGCGCGAAATAAAACACGAACTTCACCAGCACCGAGCGCAGCAGCCACGACAGGATCGACCACCCGGCCGACATCAAAATTGCGTACATGGATCACCTCAAGCCGTGAGAACGATGAATACCGACGCCAGCAGGAACACCAACGCGAACGCCGCACTGATCGCCGCCCGGTTCTGCTCGAACAGCGTGCAATGCTGATCCATCGTGTAGGTGTGACCGAACATCGAAAAGGTCGCAGTAGGGCAGACGCCCGTATGTCCCGGAACCTGAAACGTGCTGAATCCCGGCAGCATGCTCATGATCGGCCCAAGGATCATCTGGATCGTCGGCGTGATTTCTAAGGATGGCTGATCAATTTTAGGATCGGGGCCAAAGTTGACGTTACAGGGCGGCTCACCCGGCGCACCGCATCGCGGCCCGTTGCCCGATCCATTTCCAGTGCCGGGATTCGTTCCCGTTCCGGGGTTCGTACCGGTGCCCGGATTCGTACCGGCGCCCGGATTCGTGCCGGTGCCGGGATTTGTGCCGGTGCCGGGTTGCGTCCCGGCACTCCCGCCCGGATTCACGCCCGGCGTCGTGTCTGACGATCCCGGCCGTCCCGAAACCGGCAGCCCCCCAATCGATCCCCACTGCCCCTGGTCCCCGGCACCCGGGCCGGTCCCGAGCGCATCCCCAACGGTCGGCGTCCATCCCGGATTCGCACGTTGCCACTGATGGGCGTCATCGTACGTAATTGGGTTATTCACGTCGTATGGGATGCCCTGATATCCGGGCAACTGCGATGCCAACTGCCAAAGGTTGTTTGTTGCGGTAGACATCAACTCTGGATTGATCGTCCGCTGACTCTCGCTTTCTGGAAGTGCCTTGGTCGCATTACTAAGCGTCATCGTCGCTGTGCTGCCCCCGCCCTGATACTGACCACCCGGTTGAAATGGAATCGGAGGTGTCCCCTTTCGCCCCTGGAATCCGATTAGACTAACGAAGGAGTTCGAAGGATTCGCCACGGCAACGTACTTAAGTTCGCACACGGCTATGTCATCCGGCTCTTCACATTTCCCCGTAAAGCTAACCTGATATTGCGCCTGGCGGCCGCCAGCTGATACAAAAGGATCTTTTTGCGCCTGCACTTGATACTCGGTCGCCTTCGCCGCATAGACCGTCGCGAGATCCCCGAGTTTTTGAAAATAGGCAAGCTCCGTTTGCTTGGATTTATATGTAATGGGCTTCGGAAAAAGATACCCTTCGTAATAGTCGAACTTTCCACCGGGCGGCTTTGTCACCGCCACATTGCCACTATCATCGAACATCCATTTCACCAACCCATCCATCCCAAGGCCTATCGCCCAGTTCACGACACCACCTAGCACCGCCCCTGCCACCATCCCGAGCCAGCCACCACCAGCACCGACACGAGCGCCGTTAGCTGCCCCCGTCGCAACGGTTTCGATTGCCTCAACGGTTTTCGTTACCTTCACGTCCGTAACGTCCAACCCCATTCGGCCCGCCCGCTGGTACACAAGCCCAGATGTCTGAGTCTGAACCTTTCCGTAGGAGTAGGGCGTAGTCGGATCAACATAGTTGCCAACGATGTTTCCATTGCCATCGAACACGATCACTGTTCCCGCTTCGACCTCGACAAGCGCCCCCAGCGCGAGCAGTGCACACAGAACCTTTCTCGCGCGCATAGTCATCCCTTCAAGCCAGTCACGCATGCCCAACCGCACACGATGCCCCACGCGAACATCACCAGATACCAGCTATCCGACACTGTCATCATTCCGCCCCCGTAAACGAAAAAGGGGAGCCCTGCGGCTCCCCAACTCAACGACTGCCGCGCTGGCTTACAGGCCCTTCACGGCGCGTAGCGCAAACTTCGCACCACGCCACGCGACGTACACGCCGACCATCACCGCAGCGACAGCCATGATCGCGGTGATCACCGTACTGAAGTCCACCGCTGACGTGATCTGCGAGAAATCCGGCGGGGTCGATGCGGCGTTCGCCGCCACTGCCGAACCAGCCACCGCCGCACCAACCGCATATTTCTTCATTGCTTGAAACATCGATAGACCCTCAGAAAGAAACCGGGAAGCGCCCGGCACGCATCACCCACGCTTGATCAACGCGAGAATGCTTCCCGCGCTGGAACTCACCATCCAGATACCGACGACCATCGTGAACGCCAGCGCGAAGAAACCGCCCGCAGCGGCGTAGTCAAACGGCATCGCGAGCCCATCAAGAAAGCCCGCGCTCGCCGGATCGATCACATACGCCTGCTGCGCTTGAACATGAAAATACTGATCGCCCGAAGGCGGGCACACTTGCTGATCTACCATCGATGACCGATCCGACGTGACGGGCACACACAGCAACACGTTCTGAACAGTGCCAACCGACACAATCAATCCCCCTTCCGCACGAAGATCAGCGGCACGACATCGAATGACCCGTCGCAATGGTCAATCCCGGCTTCATATGCCTCGCCGATATCCTCGAATCCACCCGCGTCACGCAGGCGATCGGTTCGGCCCACGTCCCCGGCATCGGGCCGCAGGAAGCCGCCGGAAACAAGGTCCTGCACCACGTACACGACCCTGCTGTCCATAGTTAGCTCGCTTTCGCCGAGCGAGCCGTCGGCGTGAGGGAATGCATCACGGTTTTCTGCGTCTTCCCATTCGTCACGAGTTCCAATTCGGCGGAGGCCTCGAAGGGGAAGGGCAGATGCTTGTACTTGTCGAATTCAGCCGACGTGCCAAGCGTGAACTCTGCGACAGCGAAGCCCTTGGCCGTGCCTTTCGAATCGTCAAGCGGGGTTTCGGTATAGACCTTCGTGCTGTCGAACGCCGTGCCGTTGTCCATTTGGCCCTTGCTCGACTTCATACCTAACACCTTCACTTCGCTCTTGAATCGCATCGCTCGTTTCCTTTC
Source organism: Burkholderia sp. ABCPW 14 (assembly GCF_001523835.1). NCBI lineage: Bacteria > Pseudomonadati > Pseudomonadota > Betaproteobacteria > Burkholderiales > Burkholderiaceae > Burkholderia > Burkholderia sp. ABCPW 14. The sequence goes on from NZ_LOVS01000131.1 coordinate 61,643, forward strand.
TCGTTGGCTGGGAAAAAGACCGCTTCCCCTGTCCAGCCATCATCAGAGGGGTCTATTGAGAATTACTGAATCCATGACAACCGATTTTCTGCCGGTGCGTTATACAGTCATCACGCTGAATGGAGGTTCGGTTGATGGCCAAAATGGACGAAGCTACGCGCAAGCGGGTGCGTGCTGGT